>NZ_NPBR01000009.1:0-242731 GCF_002276415.1 Paenibacillus sp. 7523-1
TAACGTGTAGTCTGGAGACGTTCCTGGTGTTCCCGTTGGAGATGCAACAGTAGCAATATAGGTACTTCCGTTGAACGTGACCACCTGACCTGCTGGATATGTCGGTGCAACGGCTGGATCAAATGGTAAAATCCCGCTTAGCCCTACTCCTGTCGCTCCCGTTGGACCAGTTGAACCAATAGGTCCTGACCCCGCAAGCAATGTATAATCCGGAGATGTATTTGGCGTTCCTGTCGGAGATGCCACATTGGTAATATAAGTACTGCCATTGAACGTAACCACTTGACCCGATGGATATGTCGGAGCCGTAGCGGGATCAAATGGCACCGATCCTTCCAGGCCCAAGCCTGTTGCTCCAGTCGTGCCAGTTACTCCTGCACTCGCAAGTATAGTGTAATCCCCAGAAGTTCCTGGTGTCCCCGTTGGAGATGCCACATTCGTAATATATGTTCCACCTGCATAGGTTACAATTTGCCCGGAAGCATACGACGGAGCAAGCGCAGGATCAAAAGGAGCAATGCCTGTTAAACCTGCACCTGTAGCTCCCGTAGCACCAGTTGTTCCACCCGATAACAATAATGTAAAATCTGGCGAACTTCCCGGGATACCCGTTGGACTATTTACATTAGCTACATATAAATTCCCATCATAACTGAGTACTTGGCCTTGAGAATAACTGGGCCCTTCTGCTGGATCATATGGTGTTACATTATTAAACCCTACTCCAGTTGGTCCTGCTGGACCCTGAGCACCTTGTGGTCCAGCAGGACCAATCGGACCTACGGGACCTACTGGGCCTGCTGGGCCTGCTGGGCCTGCTGGACCCGCTAAGCCCGCCTCTCCAGGAGGCCCTGCCGGCCCCTGTACTCCAGGCACACCGGGCACTCCGGGTACTCCGGGTACCCCCGGTGGACCAGCAGGTCCGGTTATCCCGGACGAACCAATTCCTATGGTTGCACGGCTAAGTGCTATAGACGTATTCCTAATTAATCCTACAAGTTTATCCTTCTCTGGTGGGGGTACCTCAAGCAACAAAGTCACACTCAACAGATCATCAAGCAGATTCTGCAAGTTGCCAGACAAGTTGACTAACGCAACAGGTACGACCTCCGAAGCTGCAATGGTTAGTTCCAATACGGCTTGAAGCTCGGCTTTTACGCCAGCACGAAAACCTGACTCGTTAACAAAAGTAAGTACATTCCGTAATCCTGACTGCAGCGCAAGTATGTTAGCAGATGTAGGCTGACTAACTGCAGCTGGAATTGTGATTGCCAAAGATTGAAGTAACGTTTCAAATTGCTCCTGCTCACCTGTTGTTATAGGAATGAAGGGCGATCCCGCCCTGAACGATCTACCTTCCAAAAAAGCTTTGATATTTACCCGTTTACGCCTATCGGACATACGTTATCCAATCCTCCTTTGACTACCTTGTTTTTCAAGCTTATGTCACGTTGGAGGGAAAATTATCTTGGACAATATAATTGTTTCGTTAATTCAACAACTTTTATATGTTCCACGTTGAACAAGATTAAACGGTACACTTCAACAAAAAAACACCCTCCTGAGGAGGGTGTTTCCGCATTTTTCGTATGAAATCCGGCTATTTCGGGGAATTCACCGGAAATTGTAATATAAACTCTGTACCTTCGCCCAGCGTGCTGTTCACATGAATGATACCATGATGTGCATCAACGATATTTTTCACGATCGCCAGACCCAGTCCAGTACCTACACTTTCTCCACGAACCCGAGCCTTATCCGCTTTGTAGAATCTTTCAAAAATAAATGGCAGATCGGAAGTAGGAATACCCGCACCCTCATCCTTAATCGACACTTTAGCCATGGACGTTCGATGATCTCCAGCCAATGTGGCCGCAATAATGACATTTTTGTCGGGAGGTGTATGACGAAATGCATTATCAAGCAGATTGGTAAATACCTGCTCAAGACGATCCTCATCAGCCTGCTGAAGCATAATGATAGACTGACTACATTCAAAATGAAGCCGGATATCCTGTTCTTTGGAGCGTACGGAGAATTTCCGATACACCCGTTCCAGAAGTTCCACCAAATCGACTTCCTTCATCGCCATATCCGTATGCCCCGCTTCCATCCGGGCCAGATCCAGCAGATCCTTGACCAGTCTGCCCATCCGTAGGGATTCATCATGAATGACCTGAATCAATTCTTCACTTTCCTCGGGAGAAGCTGCCATGCCATCCAGAAGAGCTTCACTGTAACCTTGCATCATGGATAACGGCGTTCGTATTTCATGAGACACGTTGGCCACGAAATCACGACGCATTTTTTCCAACCGAACCTCTTCAGTCACATCACGCAAAACGGCAACCGCACCTCGAACAACACTATCTGCATATAGAGGTGTCATCTGAACAGACCACACTCCCTGCTGAACATGCACATTCGAGCTCTGATCGCCGCCATGCTCCATAACCAGTTTGAATAAAGGAATCAGTGGTTCAGGAACATCCCGGGAAGACACATCCCCATTGTTTACTTCCTGCCCCTCTTCGTCCTGTGCCCAATCCAGGTCACACCAAGCCTGCATGATCTTCTCCCCTGGAGGATTCGTCAGAATAACCTTACCTTCACCATCAAAAGTAACAACGGCATCCGTCATGCTACGAAGCACACTCGCCAAATGTTCCTTTTCATGGTTCAGGTTCCGAATGTTGTCCTCCAGTTGAGCCGCCATGTGATTGAATGTGTTAGCCAGTTCACCAATCTCGTCGCTAGTCACTAGGGAGAGCCTAGTCCCATAATTACCTTTGCGAATTGCATTAGCTGCCTGAATCAGCTGCTGCATCGGCTGAGTGATCTTCGTAAACAGAAAGAGGGCGAAGAATGTCGTCAAACTGAACCCGATGATACAGACATACGTGAACAGGCGCTTGATGTCTCTAGACTCCGATTCCGCAAAGTTCGTATCAATATACGGTAGCAAAAAAAGACCCAGCGCGATGAGCACACAGCCCACGAGACATATAATCGTAATCCATAACTTCCCGACCAGTGATCTCCAGAAATTGAAACTATTTCGGTACTTCCAGTTTATAACCCACACCCCAAACTGTCGTAATCATAGCCGCCGATTCAGGCGACACCTTGTTCAGCTTTTCACGAAGACGCTTGACGTGTGTATCCACGGTGCGGAGATCACCGAAAAACTCGTAATTCCAAACATCCTTGAGCAATTCCTCTCTGGAGAACACTTTGTCCGGAGAGGTCGCCAGGTAATGTAATAACTCATACTCTTTTGGTGTAAGACTTATCTCTTCCCCACCTGCAGTTACCCGATGAGCATCATGCTCAATAACCAGATGAGGGAATACGATATTGTTGCTTGAGTTACTCTCTTTGGATAGATAAGCAGTTGCCGAAGAACGACGCAGGATTGCCTTCACCCGATAAATCACTTCACGTGGGCTGAAAGGCTTCACCACATAGTCATCTGCGCCTACTTCAAATCCTTGAACACGGTTAATTTCTTCACCTTTTGCTGTAAGCATCAATACCGGAGTCGATTTCACCTGACGAAGACGAGTGCACACTTCTACACCGTCCATGCCAGGCAGCATAACATCGAGCAAAATCAGGCCATAATCTCCAGCTGTTGCTTTTCGCAATGCTGTCTCGCCGTCTTCAGCTTCATCAATTTCATATCCTTCTTTTTCAAGATACATTTTCAAAAGTCTGCGGATCCGTTCCTCATCGTCCACGACCAGTATCCGGTTCTCATGTTCTGCCATTCCACTCCAGCCCCTTTGCAATAACTCCAATCACTTCTATTATGTTCGATCTGGCGAACAATATTTGAATGCCCACTTTTAATGCAGGGGCAATGCATGGTTTCATGGATTTTTCTCCAATACTTCAGCGAAACTGCCTATCCTAGTCGGCTCCTGCATAAGAGTGCAGTCCGGCAATGATCAAGTTCACACCTACGAGCGTAAACATGACAACCAGGAATCCAAGCACGGCAAGCCAAGCAGATTTTCGGCCCTGCCACCCTTTGGATAAACGCAAATGCAGGTACACACTATAATAAAGCCATGTAATCAATGCCCACACTTCTTTGGGATCCCAGCCCCAGAAACGGCTCCAGGCAATCTGAGCCCAAATCATGGCAAAAATTAATGCCCCTAATGTAAATATCGGAAAACCGATGGCGATCGCACGATAACTGATTTCATCCAAATCATCAGCATCAATGCCGTCCAGCATAGGTTGTAGTGCTTGTCCAAGCGGTCTTCTTACGATTAATCGTATAATTCCGTAGAGAATCAAACCTACAATCAATGACCAGACTACCGTATTCAATTTGCGCCCGGCGTTAACTCCATTCATCCAGGATGGCGTCTCAAGTAGAGGTTCCTTCATCCCAAGAAACGGTGTCATACTCTCCACTTCACTCTGATAAGGTGCAAAAATTGGAGGCATGCGATAAATCACTTTCTCTATTGTACTATCTTCCTGTACCTCTGTGTCAATGCTGACCGTTTTCTGGACAAAAACCGCCTCGTACCCCGTCGCGCGAAAGGCAAATACGGTTCCTATAAACCCGATTACAACGACAATCGTAACGAAGGTAAACTCCACCCAGCCCCGCTGACGTCTGGACGATTTGTCTTTCCCACTGAAATCAACGGTACGGAGCAAATACATGAAGCCTGCTGCGAATCCAACCGCGAAGAAGGCTTCACCCAGGGCAGCAAGCGTTACATGGATTTTAAGCCAGATCGATTGCAATGCGGGGATTAAAGGCTGTACTTCCTGTGGGAATACGGCGGCGTATGCCATAATAATAATGGTAAGTGGTAATGCAAACAGTCCAAGCAATGATTTTCGATAGATGGCATATACCACAATAAATGCGACCATGATCATCATGGATAAAAAAGTCATGAATTCATACATGTTACTGACAGGGATGTGGCCTGCTCCAGCCCAGCGCGTAAAAAAGAAAACGAAATGGGCCGCGAGTGCAACGATCGAAGCGATAAATGCTCTTTTCCCCCATCTGGCTACATGAGCCTGAGGATCTCGATTACTCCACTTCTTGCCCATAACAGCAATACCGTATAACAAAAATGCAGCACAATAGAGAAAAAAAGATACAATAAATGCGTCGCTGCTGAAATCCAATAAACTCATCCTTGGTTCCCCCCGTTATCCAACGACTTCTCATCCACTTCAAGATTCATCTGTTTTAACACGGCTGATACTTCACGCCTGAAGCCAAACCAGTTTTTGTTGGTGTGTCCTCCCAGCGTGAGCTGACCATCATCAATTCGGATCCAGATACGACGGTGATGCCAGTAGAAGCCCATGACCAATCCCAACATCACAATTCCGGCTCCAACCCAGACAAATGGCATTGCCTTATCTACACGTATATTCAGATAACTTACCGATTGGATGATATCAACCTTATCCATGCTGTCTACTTCAAGCTGCAGAGGAATTTCTCCCCCTATCAGCTGCTGGTTTATTGAATCCTGCCTAAAACGCTGTTTATCCACTTGTTTTGCGAAATAAAGATATTGAATGCCTTCCTCAGGCAGCTCCGGTCCTTTGATTACAAATAAAAAGGCTGGTGCATTAGGTGAAGGCGATAAGGATTTGGGCTGACCGTTCTCATCAAGTCCAAAATCCATAAACTTGTCTTTTACGGTAAGTGAATATGGACCTACCTCGAAGGAGCGCTCTGTATCGACCATGTCAATCTGGATTGAACCGTACTTCTCCCCCGTTTTGGCATTGACCAAATCAGGAGTTACCGAGCGTATGGTAGGTGTAAGGTCGTAATCGAACTGATACGCTTTCAACCCATGATAGTTTAATGGATGATTCACCCTTACATCATGCCGGGCAACCTCATTTAATTGAGGCTTCTTGGATAGATCCGAGCAATCGGCGGTGCATTCATACAACACGACTTTAGTTTCGAACAGTTTTGGAACAATTTTATTCAAATTTCGAAACTGCTCGGGAACTTCCTCTTCACTGTAAAATTCAACATTGAACTGCTCATTTTTCAAGTACATAGAGGTATTTGGGATTTTTTTAATCTCGCCTTCCGGAAAGGCAACATGCTCGTCCAGATTCAGTCCGGGAAGTCCACGGGCCAACACAGCCAGAAGAAAAATAATTAAACCGATGTGGATAACATAGGGTCCCCACCGGGCGAATCGTTGCTTCTCGGCCAGCAGGGCACCTCCCTCTGTATGCACTCGATATCCTTTCTTTTTAAGCGGCGTAACCGCTTTCGTAATCCATTCTTCTGCCCCCTCTTCAATGGGACCTTGGTATACCAGACGCTGCCTCGTTAGAAACTGCATGTGTTTACGGATTTTTTGCTTGTTGAGTGCCTTATAGAGCGGAAGCACCCGGTCTAAACTGCATATGACGAGTGAAGCCCCGATCATAACAAGCAATAGGATGAACCACCAGGATTCGTATGTATGCGACAGACCCAACAGGTAATAGATATGGCCCAACTGTCCATAGGTTTCTTTGTAATACACAGATGGATCAATGTTGAGAAACGTACTCTCTTGAGGGTAGATGGTTCCCAACATGGACCCTACAAGGGTAAATACAATCAGATAGACCGCAATCTTCACGGATGAAAAAAAGTTCCACACACGATCAATGATATTCGGGTTGCTGCGCTGCGAACGACGGGCCCTGCCATCATAGCGCATTTCCAGAACTTCTTTCGATTTAGCCTCAGCTTCGAGCAGCGGCTTACCGCATGCTTCACAGAGTACGGTACCGACCGGGTTCTGATGTCCACATTCACATTTGGTATTCTGGAACACGACTAGACCTCCTGTCAGGGCTGCTTCGCCAGTTGTGAAATTTGAGCGTCAAGCGTATCCAAATCAAGTTGACCGATATGAATGGTAGAGATTTTGCCCGTATTCGATACGAAAAAGGTTGTAGGCATCGGCGAGATTCCGAAATCCCGAATCGAAGTTTTGTCCCGGTCAAGCATAATCGGAAAATTGACGCCCACCTGACGAACAAAATTATCCACGGTCATCTGATCTTCTCCAGCATTAATGCCGATAAATTGAACACCCTGATCTTTCCACTTGTCTGCTTGAGCTTGAAGCGCTGGCATCTCTTTCACACAGGGCTCACACCAAGTGCCCCAAAAATTGATCACCATGGCCTTACCTTCATATTCTTCAGACGTATGCACTTGACCATCCAGGCCCAGCAATTCAAAAGAAGGAGCCTTGTCCCCTTCTTTCGGCTTGCCATTCGAGCCGGATACCGATGTAGTGATCGCATATCCGCCCAACACCAGGATCAATAACAAAATGACGATTTGCACCGTTCTTCTTGATTTCCCCATGTGCTGCTCCCCTTTGCAGTGACTGATTCGTAATTGTTCATGGTCTCTCCCAACTGTGAACATCCTATGAACAATTATAGCGAATTTCGTCACAAAACTGCGGCGGTTTTATGAAAATTATGTGTCCTCAGATTACCTTTTTTTCATTTTTTTGGCGGGTTCTGATTTTGCAAGTGTAATCAGGTTATTGACTTCCTCTTTGGTCAAATTACGAGTCAGTCCCCGTTTCAGGTTTTGTAGCAAAATGCCACCAAAGGAGATCCGTTTCAAGCGCGTTACCGGGTGGTTAATCGCCTCAAACATACGTCTTACCTGGCGGTTACGACCTTCGTAGATGGTAATGGAAATGACAGCTTCATTGTTAGCTGTGTCCACATCCTTGTACTCCACCTCTGCCGGAGCAGTCATTCCGTCATCCAGCATAATGCCTGTCTTTAATTTCTCCAGGGCAGTACCATGCGGAACGCCTTTGACCGTTGCCAAGTACGTTTTGGGTACATGGTGTTTTGGGTGCGTCAGCAAGTGAGCGAACTCACCATCATTGGTCAAAATGAGCAGACCCTCTGTGTCGTAGTCCAGTCGTCCCACCGGATATACACGTTCTTTGACACCTTTAAGATAGTCGGATACAATTTTCCGTCCTTCGGGGTCAGATGCACTCGTGATCACACCTTTGGGCTTGTTCAACATCAAGTACACTTTCTTTTCACTGCGAATCGGTTTCCCATTAACCGTAATCATATCCTCTTCGGGGTTCGCTTTTGTACCCAGTTCGGTTACGACCTCCCCGTTAACTTCCACTTTGCCGGACAGGATCAGTTCCTCGCTCTTACGGCGAGATGCAATACCTGCCTGTGCGATAATTTTTTGTAATCTTTCCATGTTTGTCATGTCACCTCACACTAATGATACCCATCAAGGCGGGAAATCACAAGGATAATCCAAGGAAAATGTAAACAGGAGGCGATAATGCCCTTTTTCAGCCAAGATCTCGTGCATATTTAATTAAAAAAGCCCATCTTCCCATTTCCTGCACCGTGACAGGAACGACGAAGATGAGCATGTTTAGTTTTGTGAATATGTATATTCACTTGGACGTTAACGACAAGGGTTAACTGGTTACCTTGCCTGCCACAGCAATCTGTTTCTTGGCAGGTGATGTGGTTTCTTTGATGAAAGACTGCAATGTTTTCGATGTAATATAATAGGTTTTTCCGCCATATACAAACGTCATCATACCAATGACCCGATTATTCTGATCGAGAACAGGCCCCCCGGAATTGCCTTGTGCCATGGCTTTCACAATACTGCCAATTCCCTTTTTACCTGGCACATCCGAAGCTTGGCTGCTGTACACCCGGCTTTTGGCAATCGTATTATAGGTAGTAGGAAACTCTTCGTCCAGCAGCACCAGATCACCGGCAGGATTTTTCGGAAATCCAATCGTATATACAATCTGGTTATCCCTCGCGCTGGCGAACGCAACCGGCTCTGCATCCATGTCGTTTTCCAGCTTCAGCAAGGCCATATCTATTACGGGATCTGTCTTGATAATCTTTGCTTTAATGGGGCGTTCCAAGTGACCTGGACTCGCTACAGTTAACGTACCTTCGTCGCCATCCTTTAGTTCGGCAAACTCCTGAACGACATGGTAGTTGGTCAGAACTTCATCCTTGGAGATCAGTATGGAAGTTCCCACGTCATAGTACACCATATCCGGCTCATCTTGCTTGACCAGACGAACGTTCACCACAGGGAATGAATCTGCAGTAAAAGCCATTTGTGCACGCAGTTGTTTGTCAAAGTATCCTGTAAAATGAATCGTATTGACCGCCTGAGCAGCCGCCATGCCTGTCTGTCCAGCAAGCAAAGAAACGGCAATGATGCTTGACATACCTAAGCGGAGCATTTGTTTTATCCTTTTATGCATGTGTCACTCTCCTCCTCCGCTACCATTCTAGCATATCTAGTATATCGGAAGGAGAGTCGTTAAATTTTAACCAAAAACAATCAAACAAATAGCCAGAGCGGCGATAAAGCCGACCAGGTCAGAAAACAATCCGACTTTGAGTGCATATCGGCCATTTCGTATGCCAACGGCTCCAAAATATACTGTCAGTACATATAAGGTTGTATCTGTGCTCCCTTGGATTGTGGAAGCCATACGTCCGATCATGGAATCCGGGCCATATGTTTTGATTAGATCCGTTGTAAAAGCAAGAGAGCCTGTCCCGGTTAACGGACGTAATATGCCGAGTGGCAGTACTTCTCCGGGAACACCCATCCAGGATACAAGCGGAGCGAACAGACTGATAACATAATCCAGTGCGCCTGAAGCCCGGAACACACTGATGGCTACCATCATTCCCACCAGATGCGGGATAATGCTGATCGCCGTGGAAAATCCATCTTTTGCTCCATCAACAAAGGATTCATATACCGGAACTTTTTTAGTAAACGCATATAAGGGAACGAACGCGATAATAACCGGAATGGCCCAGACGGAAATCCAGTTGATGAAGGTTAACATGATGGATTCATCCTTTCATGCTGGAATTACCGCTCTTTATAACACGTGGCGGTCTGTTTAAGGTCCTGTTCCTATACCAGCGATCTGCCATAATTGCGGCGAGTGTGGCGATAATCGTTGCCATTAGCGTGGTGCCCACAATCTCTGTTGCATTGGCTGAATGGTAGTTCAAACGAATGGCAATAAGGGTGGTCGGGATAATGGTTATACTTGCCGTATTTAGTGCGAGCAATGTACACATCGCAGGGGAAGCTGTTTGTTTATCGGGGTTCAGCTCCTGCAGCTGCTGCATGGCCTTGATTCCCATTGGCGTTGCCGCATTGCCGAGACCAAGCAGATTAGCGCTCATATTGGACAAAATATAACCCATGGCCGGATGATTCCGGGGGACATCAGGAAACAAAAAGGCTACGACCGGACCCAGCAGTTTGGCTATTTTGCCAAGCAATCCCGCATCTTCTGCCATTTTCATCATCCCCATCCAGAACACAAGTACACTAATTAATCCAAAACATACGGTTACCCCTGTTGCCGCCCCATCAAAAGCAGCCTGGGTAACAACTTCAATATTTCCTTTCGCGGCTGCAAAGCCAAATCCGACAACAATCATCATAAGCCAGATTACGTTAATCAAGACGTTAAAACCTCCTCTGGAAGCGCAGTACATCGTGTTGTACCACATGAATGACGTACTATGCTTCCTGATGATTATGGAGATAACAAGTGACCTAGCACTGCCCGCCATGCAGTTGCCCATGTTGAAACTTCACCAATCTCGCCAAGAGCTGCTTCTTCTGACTTCGGCTCAGGTGGGATGTAGCTGCCTTTGCGATACACCGGGATTGAACCAATGAACTCCCCTTTGAGCTCCAGATCAATGCGCCCAGCGAGGCCGAAGGACGGATCCAGCTGCTCCTCATTCTTTTCGCTTCTGGTCTCTGATGAATTGGTCGTTAACACCAGTTTTTTGGTTACGGTCGACTTCTCACTCTCTGCAAGTGGATAAGTAAATCCACGCCCCGTAATAACATCCGTGTTAGCCACTGGCTGCTCTTTTTGAGCAATCTCCACTAAAGGGAAATTCTCAAATCCAAAATCAAGCATGCGCGCATGATCATTCCAATCATCTCCATCATTTAACGTGACGGCAGCCAGCTGCTGACCATTCCGGGTTGCGGAGCTAACCAGGCACCTAAACGCCTTTTTGGTATATCCGGTTTTCACCCCGTCAGCGCCTTCATACAATCGCAGCATTTTATTTTTGTTGTGCCAGGAGTACTCCCAACTCTCATTCGGATTAGGTGCTGATTTGTCCTCGGTAGCAACGATTCGTTTAAAAACAGGATTGTGCAGTGCATAAGCTGTTAAACGGGCCAAGTCATTGGCTGTGGAATAGTGTCCATCTGCATCAAGACCGTGTGGATTCATAAAATGCGAGTGCTTTAGGCCGATTTCCTCTGCCTTTTGGTTCATTAACAGGACGAAGCCTTCTTCCGATCCACCAACATGCTCTGCGATAGCAGAAGCGGCATCATTGCCTGACCTCAGCATTAAACCGTATAACATGTTTTCCAGTGTCATTTCTTCTCCCAATTTGAGATATAGGGATGACCCTTCCTTGGCAAAAGCAGTTGAGGATACTTTTACTTTGTCATCAAGTTTCCCTTGTTCAATGGCGACAATGGCTGTCATGATTTTGGTCAAACTGGCAATGCGCAGTTCCTTATCCCCGTCCTTGCTGTATAGGATTCTTCCGGAAGTCACATCAATGAGCGCTGCACTCTGCGCATGGGTTGATGGGCCAGGGATCGTTACTTGTGCTTCAGCCACCTGTATGAAAGGCAGAAGCAGCAGCGGTACAAGCAAACCAATCATTACTTTTTTAAACATTCGCATCAATTCATTCCTCCGGGTCACTGGAATCTTGTACTAACTTATGTTCGGACAACCTAAAGTATGTCCCATCTTTCCAAACAACAAAAATCCCTCTCACAAAAATCTGTGATAAGGGATCCAGATAAAACGGCTTAGCTGTAAGTGGTATGATCCGGTGTAACGCGTACGCCAGAGTCATCATTTTGCGAAGTATTACGCTGGAACATCCCTTGTATTCTGTCAAGAACATAAGGTGTAGAATCAATGAGTTTCTCAAACAGATGAGTGGAGTTGTCCAGTGGCACGATGTGCACGCCTTGTTTTCCAACAACTAGGAAGGCAATCGGGCGGATGGATACGCCACCACCACTACCTCCACCGAATGGTGAAGCAACGTTGGCTGAGTGAGCACTTTCAGTCTTTGCACCAGGAACGGAGCTGCCTTCTTTGCTCTTTCCATCATTCACATGGAAATCGCTGCCCCCAGCGGCGAATCCAAAACCGACTTTACTAATCGGCAGAATAACCGTGCCGTCTGGTGTTTCTACCGCATCGCCAACAATGGTATTAACATCCACCATGGCCTTGATATTCTCCATTGCGGTTTCCATTAAGCCTTGAATTGGATGATCTGACATTTGAATTCCCTCCAGTTTCAATTTGAACTAGGTTTGATCTAACCATATCATCCCCAAACCTGAACAGACTATGTAAGTCTCTGTGCAGAACAAGCAAGGAAACAGCACCCAACATTCTCGGAGACACTTCACGATTTCAGAACCAATTGAAACCGAGATACAGTAACGAACTACTCTTATCCCAATTAGCCTTGTTGTTCCTTCAATTTTTGCTTGTGTCTGCGCCGTTGTTCCCGTAGTATTTTCAGCCACATCCGCCATCCGCCGTCCACTTCTAGAACCCGGGTCATTAGCCTCACTCCTGCGAGCATAACCGCCGTAATACGAATTTTCATTTTGCAGTTCAGTTCCGTTTGAAACTCCATCTCATCTTCCCAAACAGGAACTACTTCAAGCATGGGCTGACGTTTAAATTGAATCTGATACGACAAAAAACCGATGATGATTGACTTGATGCTCCATACCCAGCCCGTAAGAATAGCGGTGTGTGCTGCATCTCCGATACCTATTCGGGTAGACCAGGACAGCTGCGTTATATGTAGACGGTTCAGCGTCTGCCTTGCCCAGATTTTGAGTGCATCCGTAGCCCTCATCATCATCTTAACGTCTTTTGCCCACTTTTTGACTTTACGTTTGTTGATACGCTCATGCCCTTCTGCTTCTCCGTACGTATGATTGACATGCTGTTCGGTTTTCACCAGGAAACCTTCTTTCATGTTACGAAAGACGATACTTGGTATTTCATAGTTAATTCGTACAATTCCGTAGAAAAGGCGGACGTTGATCCGCGCGAAATCATCGCTTTTATGTTTACGGAACGTAAAATGTACATGAACATTCGAGATGAGAACAGCGGCAAGCAGCAGTGCGGCGAACAAGCCGATTCCTCCAAGCCAAATCCACACAGGCCTTACCTCCAAGCCCTCAATTCTTTACAAGTCTAGTATGACACTCTATATAGGAAATAATTCACGGTTGACCTGAAAATTCCATTCAGGAGTTGAAATTCCCCACGTTTGCTAAAGGTTCATGGCATGCAAAAAAACCGCCACCTTATCAGGCACCGGTTTATTACTGTTTCCTATGAACAATTCGTTCTTACGAGTCCAGATCCTCGTCATGAACCTCATGATTGTTATCCATATTTTCATGATCAAAATCATTCTGATCCGTGCTTCCCAAGTCCACCTGTTGTCCATCCAGCTTGTTGAACAGCATCTGGGTCTCTTCTTCCAGATTCTCGGAGTCTTCAAACAAGCCCGGTTCCGGAAGATCTTTAAGTGAAGCAAGTCCAAAGTAGTCGAGAAACGATTTGGTTGTTCCGTACAGTATAGGTCGCCCAATCGCCTCAGCTCGTCCTACTTCTTGAATCAAATCCTTATTGACCAGTGTATGGATGGCCCGTTCGGATTTCACACCGCGAATCTCTTCGATCTCAACCCGTGTAATGGGCTGACGATAAGCTACAATGGCGAGTGTTTCAAGTGCAGCCTGAGATAACGAGGTCCGTGCAGGAGAATAAGCCAGCTTTTCAAAATACGCAGCATGCTCCGGCAGCGTTCCCAACTGGACCACTCCCGCAATTTTGAGAATTTGAACGCCTCGCCCCTGGTTCATGAAGTCAGCGATCATCTCCTCTACGGCATCTGACACCAGTTCTACCCGCTGATCCACGATCTCAGCAATTTGTTTGATGCTTAGACCTTCCTCTCCGGACAAAAAGAGCAGCCCCTCAATAATCGACTTCAATTTCGGAAAATCCATGATTCCTTGCTTCCCCTCTCCACTCCATAACGATATCCTCAAACATCCGTTCCTGATAACAGACAATCTGTTTCATCTTCATCAGTTCCAGTACAGCCAAAAATGTGACTACAATTTCATGCCGGTAAATCTGGTCATCCAGCAGTTTGGAAAATAACAGCCTTCCTCCGGGTCCCATACTCTCCAGTGCTCCAACGACATCACGTATACGATCCTTCACCGAGATCTCATCGCGCTGAATTCGTGTAACCGTTGTACGCTTCTCTGCCTTGCGCAGTGCCTTCTGAAAAGCAGCAATCAGATCCGAAGTATGCAAACCCTCTACCGGATTTGATTGGGTCTCCACAGGCATATATGGCCTCAGGTCCTCAGGCTCTTTGGAGAAAATAAGGCTCCGTTCCCATTCCCGCTCATGCAGATGACGGGCTATTCCTTTGTATTTGCGATATTCTATCAGACGTGCAATCAGCTCCGCACGTGGATCATAATCTTCTTCTTCCATATAATCATAATCCTCAAAGTCTTCAATCACCGGTGGTTTGGGCAGTAAAAGTTTGCTCTTGATGGACAGAAGCGTTGCTGCCATTACCAAAAACTCGCTCGTAATATCCAGCTCCAATTCCTGCATCGAATGCAGATACGCCATATATTGATCGGTAATATCGCTGATGGGAATATCCTGGATATGAATTTCTGCCTTATCGATCAGATGAAGCAGCAGATCCAAAGGCCCTTCAAAAGTTTCCAGTTTATATGTAACTACCGTCACTAGACGAATCCTCCCGCCAGAAAAATACAAAACCCCGCTAAGCCGCCGAATCCGATCTCCCGAATTCGTCTGCGCAGAGCAGGGCACTACATTAAATAAGCACTATTTTAGCTGTTTCGTCAAGTTCGCCATTTCAATTGCAGCCGTGGCAGCATCCCAACCTTTGTTACCAGCCTTCGTACCAGCACGTTCAATCGCCTGTTCAATATTCTCCGTTGTAACCAGACCAAAGATCGTAGGCACGCCCGTTTTGAGGTTAATGGCCGCCACTCCTTTTGCCATTTCGTTGCACACATAATCATAATGTGTCGTTGAGCCACGAATAACCGTTCCCAATGTAATGACAGCGTCATATTTGCCGCTCTCCGCCATTTTCTGTGCAATCAGCGGGATTTCGAATGCTCCTGGAACCCAGGCTACGTCGACTTCACTGTCCTGCACCCCGTGACGTTTGAACGCATCGAGTGCTCCGCTGAGCAATTTGCTTGTGATAAATTCATTAAAACGTCCTACAACCACTCCATATTTTAAACCTTCCGATACCAAATGTCCTTCAAAAAAGTTCGGCATTTAAGTCATCTCCTCTAATGAATAATGTAATGTAATTAACCGTTTGTGAGCATTTATTTTTCCATAAATTACATGAGCAAAAAGATTAGTTTTTCTCTTCGTTCTGTTCGATATCATCGAACTTCAACATATGCCCAAGCTTCGCCTGCTTGGTATGCAGGTAAAGCGTATTATCCTCGTTCTCTTCCATCTGGATCGGAACACGCTCCACCACTTCAAGACCATAACCTTCAAGGCCTTTGATTTTGCGGGGATTATTCGTTAACAGGCGAATTTGGCGAACGCCGAGATCCTTCAGAATCTGTGCACCAATACCATAATCACGCAGATCAGCGGCAAACCCGAGTTTCAGGTTGGCATCTACGGTGTCCAGACCTTCCTCCTGCAGCTTATAGGCTTTGAGTTTGTTAATCAGTCCAATGCCTCGGCCTTCCTGTCTCATATAGAGCAAAACGCCATTGCCTTCATCATTAATCTGTTTGAGGGCTGCATCGAATTGCGGTCCACAGTCACAGCGATGGGAGTGGAATACGTCGCCTGTAAGACATTCGGAGTGAACACGAACCAATACAGGCTTCGAAGAATCGATTTCACCTTTGACCAATGCTACATGCTCTTTATTGTCCACTGCATTCGTATAGGCCACTGCTTGAAACTCGCCAAAATCCGTCGGCATGCGGACAGCCACTTCACGTTGAACCAGCTGTTCCTTCTCATTACGGTAACGAATCATGTCCTGAATACTAATCAGTTTCAGGTCATGCTTGCGGGCAATTTCCTGCAGATCTGGCAGTCTCGCCATTGTGCCATCTTCCTTGATGACCTCACAGATCACACCAGCCGGATAGGAACCGCACATGATCGCCAGATCAACAGCAGCTTCCGTGTGCCCGGCACGGCGGAGCACTCCTCCGTCTTTGGCAATGAGCGGGAACATATGCCCCGGCTTGCGGAAATCACTGCTTTTGGCTTCTGGATCAATTAGACCCTTCACCGTAATGGATCGTTCATGTGCAGATATGCCTGTTGTTGTATCTTTGTGATCCACGGAAACTGTAAATGCCGTTCCATGGAAATCTGTATTTTGCTGAACCATCGGTTTCAGATTGAGCTCATCTGCACGCTGCTGCGTAATGGGAACACAGACCAGGCCTCTGCCCTCGGTAATCATGAAGTTGATTACTTCAGGTGTAGCCTTCTCTGCCAGCGCGATAAAGTCCCCTTCATTCTCCCGATCCTCATCATCCACAACAATGACGGGTTTGCCGCGCATCAAATCGTATATCGCTTCCTCTATGGGATCTAGTATGGATTGATCTGACATAAGTTCCCCTCCAGTCTCTCTTTGTAATGGTTATGTTCCTTATGCAAAGCCATGGTTGGCCAAAAACTCTTCACTGATACTTTTCGGTTTGCCAGCACCCGTCTCGGGATGTCCTTTGCCGTAATGGAGCAAGTGGTCCACATATTTCCCCAAAATATCACATTCAATGTTGATGGTATCCCCCGGCTTTTTCACCTGAAGCACCGTTTCTCCAATAGTATGGGGAATAATCGATACGGTAAACGATGCTTCTGTTGTCTTCACCACGGTGAGACTAATGCCATCGAGGGTTACCGACCCCTTTGGAATTAAATATTTGAACAGTTCGTGGTCGTCAGGTTTAATCTCAAAAACAACCGCATTCTGATCACGTGTGATCCCGCCAATGACTCCCGTACCATCCACGTGTCCTTGTACGATGTGTCCACCAAAACGCCCACCCGACTGCATCGCCCGTTCCAGGTTCACTTTACTGCCTGATTGCAGCTGACTCAGATTGGTATGACGGTAGGTTTCAGGCATGACATCTGCGGTAAATCCTCCGCTTTCCAGCGTCGTTGCTGTAAGACATACTCCGTTTACAGATACACTGTCACCAATCTTCAGATCGTCCATGATGGCGGAAGCTCCGATATTCAGGACCAATGCTTCGCCTTTTCGACCAATACGCCGAATCTGACCGACCTCTTCCACCAAACCGGTAAACATGCTGCCGCCTCCTTATGCTTATATCTTGCCTTGCTCCTTCGCTCCGTTATTCAGGCCAGACAGGGATTCCGCCTATACTGATATTATCTCCAACTTGCTCAATTTCCAGCTGATTCAATTGAATGGCCTGACTCATGCGCTCCACCCCTTCAAATCGGAAGCTTCCGGGTGTGTCGTATCCGCCCACAATCTTTGGAGCGATAAACATCAACAGCCGATCGACCAATTTGGCTTCCAGCATGGAACCATTCAACGTGCCTCCGCCTTCAAGCAGGATGGAGCCGATTTCCCGTTCTCCCAGCTTGCTAAGCGCACTCAGCAAATCCACACGTGGTCCAGGACCACAGCGAATAATTTCTACACCGTAGGCTTCCAGACGTTCGGCCGCCTCAGGGCTCGCCTCATCGGTCGTAAGTACCCATGTCGGTGCTAGTCCATCCTTGACCATCTTGGCTCCAACCGGGAGACGCAGCTTCGAATCGACAACAATTCGCACAGGACTGATCCCTTCCACTTGGAGGCGGGTGGTCAGCTCCGGATTGTCTGCGATAACCGTATCTACACCAACCATGATGCCCTGATGACGATGGCGGAGTGCATGTACGATTTCCCGTGCAGGTTCGTTGGAGATCCATTTGCTGTCTCCACTGCGGGTTGCAATTTTACCATCCAGCGTGGATGCCGTTTTTAAGGTGACAAACGGCAAACCGGTGGTAATGTACTTGATGAATTTTTCATTCAGACGTCTTCCGCGATCACGCAGAATGCCAACCTCAACCTCAATACCTTGTTGACGCAGCATGCTGATTCCTCTGCCGGATACCTGCGGATTTGGATCCTCACAACACACCACGACCCGCTTCACTTTCTCGTGAATCAAACGTTCGCTGCATGGCGGCGTCTTGCCATAGTGGCTGCAAGGCTCCAGCGTCACATATACCGTACTGCCCTCAGCATCGCTGCCAGCCATATTCAATGCGTGTACCTCCGCATGGCCCGTACCCCGCTTGAGATGACTTCCCAGACCTACAACCCGGCCTTCTTTTACAACAACACATCCGACGACAGGGTTAATCCCCGTTTGCCCCTGTGCACGTTCTGCCATATCCAACGCAAGCCCCATATAAAATTCATCATTGATCATTTCCAAGTCCGGTCACCCCACGGTTAGAATCTTAAATTATAGGCCTCCCATCGAGCAGAGAGGCGGTTATACCATATCCAAATAAAAAATCCCCACTCGAACAATCGTTCGGGTAGGGATGATGAGAGACATGTGTCACCAGCAGGATGTCGTTGATACGATTGCCAACAGCACTCCGCCATAATTCCATTTCAGGCAAGTGAAAGCAAACACATACCTAAAGAACACAATTACAGGTAAAGAGCTTCTATGATGTGGCATATGTATGGAAACCGCCGGATAACCGACATTCCCTGCACAGAAATAAAACCTCGTCTTACACTGTGCAGCAACGCATCTGCGGAATGCAGTCCAATTAGGGGCTGCACCCCTCTCCTTCTCCCATCCAGACTATACTGTCGGTTCTGGAATTGCACCAGATCAGCCATCTGCCACAGGCAGACAGGTCACGGACTTTGCAACAGTGCTGGATAGATATCCTCACACAGGTGCATCACCGCCGGTAGGGAATTGCACCCTGCCCTGAAGGATCGCTTTCGTTATTAATTGGATGTTAGCACTTTAACGCTGAAAAATCAATTGTTTTTTGTTCCTTTTTGTCACATACTAACTTTTAATAAGCAAAAGGACATAAAAAAACCGCTTCGTCTTATCAACGAAACGGCCATTTTATCGATTAGGATACGATTAAACTTCTACGACTTCAACAGTTTCCATTTTGTCGCGACCTTCGAAAGCATCAACGAACTCCATACCTTTGGTTACTTTACCAAATACAGTATGTTGTCCATCCAGATGCGGCTGTGGCTGGTAGCAGATGTAGAACTGGCTTCCACCTGTGTTACGGCCTGCGTGTGCCATAGCAAGTGTTCCGCGCTCATGTTTGTTCGGGTTGATCTCACAGTTGATTGTGTATCCTGGGCCACCAGCACCCGTTCCGTTAGGGCATCCGCCTTGTGCGACGAAGCCTGGAATTACGCGGTGGAATACAAGACCGTTGTAGAAGCCGGAGTTAGCCAGTTTCTCAAAGTTTGCCACTGTGTTTGGAGCTTCTTGATCGAACAGGTCGATTAGAACTTCTCCGCCGTTTGCCATTTTGATTTTCGCTTGTTTCGCCATATGTAAATGACTCCTTTCGTATTGACCATCGTTAGTGGTGCCATCCTGCATGACCCTGGGCCAAGCTCTATAGCACTTTTCTTAGTGTACACCGAAACGAGTCCAACCGCAAAATAAACCGCAATTTTTTTCAAAAATGTTGGGCTTGGAGGCAAAAAAAAGACAAAAAGGAATGTTCCTTTTTGTCTTTTTACTATTTAGTATTTCTTAACATTAACGAGTTACAGGCTGTTTAGCGATACGCTCAGGCACGAGGTCATTCTGAATGATGTCCTGGTACGTTTCGCGACGTACAACCACATCACCTTGGCCGTCTTTGACAAACACGACTGCCGGACGGCGAATCCGGTTATAGTTGCTTGCCATGGAGTAGTTGTACGCACCTGTGCAGGCAACGGCAAGCAGATCACCGCTCTGAACTTTAGGCAGGTCCAGATCCCAGATCAACATGTCGCCGCTCTCGCAGCATTTGCCGGCAATCGATACGGTCTCTTGAGCAGACTCATTTGCACGGTTGGCAAGTACAGCTTCATATTTGGATTCATACAGTGCCGGACGCGGGTTGTCCGTCATGCCGCCATCCACTGCGACATATTTGCGCACACCAGGGATGTCTTTGCTCGTACCAACGGTATACAGCGTTGTACCTGCTTCACCAACGATACTACGTCCTGGTTCAACCCAGATTTCCGGAACGTCATATCCAATTTGGGCAAAGTGATTTTTGACCGCATCTGTGATGGCTTTTACGTATTGTGCGACTTCAAGCGGAGTATCCCCTTCTGTATAGCGGATACCGAATCCACCGCCCAGGTTAACCACTTTGAACGCTACGTTAATACGCTCATATACGCTTGCAGCAAATTCAGCTACACGCTGAATCGCCATTTGGAAGCCTTCCACCTCAAAGATTTGAGAACCGATGTGGGAGTGAACACCCAGCAATACAAGGTTGGACTGTTTGGAAGCCAGCTCAATCGCTTCAAATGCTGTTCCGTTACCGATATCGAATCCGAATTTCGAATCTGTTTGACCAGTAGAGATATATTCATGCGTATGCGCTTCAACACCAGGCGTCACACGAAGCAGGATGTTCACTTGACGATTTTTCTCTGCGGCCACAGCCTGCAGCAAGTGCAATTCATTGAAATTATCCACAACGAAGCAGCCGATCTCGGCATCAAGTGCCATTTCGATCTCTTCCAATGTTTTGTTATTGCCGTGGAAATGAATGCGTTCAGCAGGGAATCCTGCTTGCAGTGCTGTAAATAGTTCACCGTCCGAAACCACATCCAATGAGAGCCCTTCTTCCGCAGCGAGAGCACACATTGCCATTACGCAAAACGCTTTGCTTGCATATGCGACTTGGAAACCAAGTCCAGAAGCACGGAATGCATCCATGTATTCTCTGCAGCGATCGCGAACCAATTGCTCGTCCACAACATACAGTGGTGTTCCAAATTGTTCTTTCAAGACCGTTGCATCTACTCCGCCAATTTCCAGATGTCCTTGAGCATTTATTTTACTTGTACCATGTAAATACATAATCAGCATTCCTCACTTTTTTATATACTGGAACAGCTTCTTCTATTCCAATGATTTTACACCAGTATATCAAATTCGTCAGCGAGAAGAATGGATTTTTAGGCAGATCATTTGTGTTTTTTACTTTTTCGCTTTTCACCGTCCGGATCGTCGGACATTTTTGTGTTATCTCTTGTTTTGTTGAATGATGGACGTTTCTTACTTTCAAGCAGAGGCATACGGAACAGGAAGTTCCCCAAGGCCTTTGCATTAAACGGTATAAACGGCCATAAGTAAGAGGAATTATAGGACCGATGTATGGTCAGCGCTATCACAAGCAGTGTTGTACCTACCACAAACCCCGGCACCTTAAAAATGGCAACAGCGATCAGCAGGAACAGCCTCACCAGCCGATTCGCAAGCCCAAGCTCATAGCTTGGTGTGGCAAACATACCGATGGCAGCAATGGCCATGTACAGAACCACTTCATTGACAAAATATCCTGTTTTTACAGCGATATCCCCGACCAATATTGCTGCAATCAAGCCCATTGCCGATGCAAGAGGTGTAGGGGTATGAACTGCCGCCATACGTAACAAATCGACCCCAAGTTCAATCAGAAGGAACTGCAAAATAATGGGGAGCTTCACATTCTCTTGGGGACCTATAAAATCCAGCCCCATCGGTTTAAGCGCAGGATCAATCACCATCAGCATCCACAGCGGCAGCAAAAACAACGAGATTAAAATGCCGGCAAAGCGGACCCAACGCAAGTAAGTCCCCATAAACGCAGTCTGCCTGTTCTCTTCTGCATGCTCACACAGATCGAAGAAGGTTGTAGGCAAAATCATTACACTTGGCGATGTATCAACAAATATGACGACTCTTCCTTCAAGCAGGTGAGATGCGGTAACATCTGGCCGTTCCGAGTACCGGACCAGAGGGAATGGGTTCCACCCCTTATTGATTATCGCTTCCTCCAACTGTTTATCCGCTGCGGGTATGCCGTCGATATCTACCCGTTTTATTTTTTCTCGGACCGAATCCACCTGCACTTTATCGACGATATCATCGATGTACACCACGCAAACATCGGTTTGTGTTCTCCGGCCCACCTGCATAATCTCGAACTTCAATCCAGGATCGCGAATCCTGCGTCTCACCAAGGTCACATTAGTCAGAAGTGTTTCAGTAAAGCCATCCCTTGACCCCCGGACAACGCGTTCGAGAGAAGGTTCTTCAGGTGAGCGTACCGGATAACTCCGTGTATCCATCACTAATACGGAGCGATCCCCTTCAACAAACAAAGCACTCATGCCCGTGAGAACCTTGTTGATGACAGCACTCATTTTATCGACTTTCTCTACCTGAATATGTGGAATGTAGCAATCGAAATACGACTTAAGCGCATGGCCTGATATTTGATCAGGGGTAAGATAGGTCAGCCTTTTCAACACTTCCAGCAAAATTTCGTCTTTAGCAAATCCCGTCAGCATCAATAATCCAACATTTTTGCCTCCCAGGACCATCTCTCTCATATTGACATCAAAGGACTCCCCGAGACCCAAAACCTGCTTCAATGTATACTTGTTCTCACTCATGCGAGCGGAGATATCATCCCTGTCCTGCCAGTACTGTACCGATTCTTCAACACTATCGGACATCTCATCCTGCTTCTTTTTTTCGTACGCCCGGCGCTCCTCTTCCTTTTGAATCTCATAAGGCGTCTTATGCATCAGCTCTTCTGGTACTCCCTCACCTGAACCAGGTCCAGCATTGTCAGATCTCACATCCATTTTCTTTCCTCCTTCGATTCCTTGACCTAACGCTGGTATACAAAAAAGTCAAATAAGGAACCTGTCATTTTGCCCAAAATCATGGCCAGCAGCAGTCCAAACAAATACGATTTCATGCCTAGACGTTTAGCAAGTACTGGCAGCACATTCAATACCTCGGTCAGTGCCGCAGCAAGCAGGCCGATAAACACACCGCAAAAACACCCAATGATCGGACTCAGGATCAGTATTCCATGTACCTTCCAATGCCAGAAATCCGCGATGGTTCCGACGAGCGACCCTCCGATCAATGCTCCTTCATACCAATGCGTCTTGTCATAAGTTCGGGTTAGCTGTGCCAATCTGGGGATCATATCAAGCACGAGAATGAGGGCAATCACGCCACTTCCTACGGCAACTCCTCCCGCAATCCCAAGTACGATACTGATCGCTCCATTAAGAACGCTCATCGACATTCATCTCCCCGCGTTCCTGCTCATGCATTCGTTCGGTTTCCTCAATGACGACAAACTTGTCTACATTCTGCTGATATAAAAACATTTCCACTTCAAGCGGAGTAGGTTCTTCATTCCACTTTTTCTTGAATAAATGATTAAAGAATACAGCCATACCAAACCCGATTCCGATGGAGTATGCCACCTGAAACAGATAAGGATGCTCGTCCCGGCGACCCGTTATCATTTCCACGATTCGAATTTGAACTTCCTGCATGTTCACATCTGCATGGAAATTCATAATGGTCAGTGCCGATCCAAAGAACAACAGCAGCCAGACCAGGATGAATAGAGATTGGGAAGGTTTGCCCGTTCCCGCAACGACCTCAACCAGCGTATGCCCCGAACCAATGAGTTCGACGGTAACTTCCGGCAGCATGCGCCGTATCTGAGGGATGATCTGCAAAATGTCAATCAGGATCAGATTGCCGTCCTCCGGTCCCGGGCGCAGCAGTTCAAGCTCAAGCAGCCTTCGTTCCCCATCTTCCGGAGAGGTTAACACATGAGCGATATCACCAAGCTTGACGCCTCTGCCCCTCTGGATACGGATACGGCTGCGCAGACGAATATAGACCGTTGGAGTGGGTGTCAGAGACATCCGAAACACTCCTTTACTGCGTAATTTAGGTTAGTATTTGAAGAATGTGCAAATTTATTACATTCCGGTTGGAAAAAGGTTCGGGTACGCAGATGCTCCGGGATGGATCGGTCACTGGCCGCTGTTTTTCGAATGTTAAAGATTAGAACTTACACGCGGGCACTACGGCCGCAGACCAACCTACCGATCGCTGTTGTCTCCAAATTTTCCTAATTCTATTTTCTGTTGTAGAAATTCGGAGTCAAAGGCGAACGCTTCGCTTCTTCAGGTTTATTCTGCCTCCTGCGTTGCTAGTGTAAGCATGAAGTAAACCTCCCGCGCTTCGCTCCCTTGACCGATTCCATCCCTCCGCTGCACGTGTCCCCGCTTTCCAAAAGACTGAAAAAATATGCTGGCGGGTGGGTAGTCGAGAGGAAAACCGTTTTACATGGATCAACACTTAAAAGCTATCCTTTTTCACAACAAAAAAGCCGCCATGTGGCGACTAGACTGGATAACCTGGCAGAAAAACGGTTAATTGTTTCGTTCCTCTTGCTTCTTCTCGGCGAGCTCTCTTTTGTATCGTAATGGCGTCTTTTTCATACTTTTCCGAAACTGGTTAATGTAATAGCTCGTGCTGTTAAAACCGACCTCATACGCGATTTCGGTGATGCTTCGGTCGGAGAACCGCAGAAGTTCAATGCTTTTCTGGATCCGGTAATCCATAACATATTGCATAGGTGTAGTCCGCAGGATTTGCTTAAAATATCGACATGTCTCCGATCGGCTTAACTGTCCCGTCCTTGCAATATCCTTCAACCTGACCGGGTCGGCATAGTTCAGATGAATCCACTGCAGCATATCCTTCATTCTTCTGCTCCTGGTCATCTCGGATGCATCATGCTCCAACGCATATCCGTTCTTAATCAGAAGTGTCCATATATCCAGCACCCCTGAAGCAACTTTCAATTCGTAATAGGGCGCTTGACTCACAAGCTGCATTCTAATTAGCCTGATGCCCTCCAAAATCTGTGTTCCCCAGGTAATACCCCCATCTATATAGAGAAAAGGCAAATTGGTAGCCGTTATATAGGGGTGAACATACTTTACGTACAGATCTGAAGGCGCTGCAAGTTGGGGCGTCAAATTTAGACATAGATAGATGCAGTTATTGTACCCTCCATGATCTTCGGCCATATGCATGGCTCCACTGTTAATAAAAATGCCATTACCTTTGGTTACACTAATTTTCTGGTCATTGATATGGAACAACGCTGTACCCTGGAGAACCGCAACAAACTGCAATTCATCATGCCAGTGCAGGGGGATGTGTCCATGTATATTATTCACAATGGTTGTTTCATAACAGGCAACAGGTAAAGTATCGGTCCGATGTTTCGTCATTTCCTTCAAATTTTGATCAATGATAAATTCTGTCTTTTGCATAAGCCTCATCTCAATATAATTATATTTTTACGTGTGATATTGATATTAATATATCGTATTTCTCCTTAATATAGCACTATTCTTATATTTAAGGTGAGGCGATCAAGAGTGACAACATCTGCAAGTTCCAAGCTCTCGGGTATTCTGCTTGTTCTAACAGGAGCCATCTGCTGGGGGATCGGAGGAACCGTATCGCAAAAACTGTTTCAACTGGATGGTATTGAAGTCAATTGGTATGTAACTGTTCGATTGCTGAGTGCGGGTATTCTGCTTCTGGTTATTCAATCTTTTACACACGGTAGATCACAGATTATTGATGTATGGAGAAATAAAAAGACAGCTGTACAACTGATCCTATTTGGATTAGCAGGCATGCTCGCCGTACAGTATACATATATGGCTTCCATTAAACATGGCAACTCCGCGGTTGCCACTCTCCTTCAGTACCTTTCCCCTATCATGATTATGATTTATATCGCACTGCGGAAGCAATCTGCACTGACGCGCAAGGACCTTGCATGCGGCGTCCTCGCACTCCTTGGCTGTTTTCTACTGCTGACGAATGGCTCGGTTACACAGTTATCTGTCTCCTGGCTTGCGGTGATCTGGGGGTTATTGTCCGGTGTAGCTGCTGCATTCTATACACTTTATGCTGTACAGCTGATTAAGAAATTCGATTCACTTGTTATCGTGGGCTGGGCCATGATTATTGGTGGTCTGGGACTTAGTTTGATCCACCCGCCATGGAAAGCGGACTTTGCCAGTATCTCGACAGAAACATACGGGTATTTGATATTTACGATTATCTTTGGGACGATGATTGCTTTTTGGTTCTACATTGCGAGTTTAAAAAGTCTTACACCCAAGGAGACCAGCTTGCTTGGAAGTGCTGAACCTCTGGCTGCCGTTGGTACAACCGTCGTATGGCTCCATGAACCCTTTGGTTTCTATCAATGGCTGGGTACTGCCTGTATTATCGGGTTGATTCTAGTCATGCAATTCAATCGCTCAGGATCATCTAAACGGTTGAACGACAAACAACCTCACTCGCGTTAGGCGCGCGATGCAAGGTTGTTAGTTGTCGTATATTGGCGATTCGGCACCCTTGTTGGAGTCCGTACTCCACCATCTACTGCGCGATCTGATCGCGAATCGATTGAAGTATCTTTTTCTCCAACCGTGAAACCTGAACCTGAGAAATACCCAGCCTAGTAGCGACCTCCGACTGCGTCTGATCCCTGTAATACCGTAGATAAACGATCAGTCGTTCCCGCTCACTAAGGCCGCCGATCGCTTCATTGAGCGCCAGCTTATCAAACCAGCGTTCCTGAGATTCGTCGGCAATCTGGTCCATCAATGTAATCGGATCCCCGTCGTTCTCAAACACGGTCTCATGAATAGACGTCGGCGGTTTGTTCGCTTCCTGGGCAAAAACAACCTCCTCCGGTGTCACCCCCAGCTGTTCAGCCACTTCCTTGATCGTTGGCAGACGGTCAAGGTGTTTGGACAGTTCGTCCCTTTTTTTGCGGACTTTATTCGCCATTTCCTTCAGAGAACGACTAACCTTGAGGGTTCCGTCATCCCGCAGGAAACGTTGAATCTCTCCGATGATCATCGGTACCGCATAAGTAGAGAACTTCACATCATAACTAAGGTCGAATTTGTCCACCGATTTGAGCAGGCCGATACAACCAATCTGGAACAGATCCTCCGGTTCATATCCCCTGTTCATAAAGCGCTGAACGACCGACCAGACAAGTCTGATGTTGCAGTTCACCAGCGTATCCCGTGCGACATGGTCACCCGACTGACTGAGCGCAATCAGCCGTTTGACCTCGGCATCGTCCAAATAGGTCTGTGAAGACTGTTTCACTTCAGCATCCATTAGACCAACCCCTAATTATACATTGCTTTCTTGGATTCAATCCTCTTCTTCATCTTGATGGAGGTGCCTCTGCCGGGCTCGCTGCTGACTTCGAATTCATCCATGAAGTTTTCCATAATGGTGAAGCCCATGCCCGACCGCTCAAGTTCGGGTTTGGACGTATATAGCGGCTGTTTGGCCAGTTCCAGGTCTTCGATTCCTTCTCCGCGATCTTCCACAATAATTGTAATCATGTCTTCGCGAATTTGCGCCTGAATGGACACGACACCCTCGGGATTGTTGTTATACCCATGGATGATACTGTTCGTCACCGCTTCCGAGACAACCGTCTTCAGATCGCTAAGCTCGTCCATTGTTGGATCAAGCTGAGAAATGAACGCCGCGACAGTCACCCTTGCGAACGATTCGTTCTCCGACTTGGCCGCAAATTGCAGATTCATGAAATTTGTTCCCGTACCTTCACTCATGAGACGACCTCCAGACCCGAGAGAGCTGTTCCCTCATTTTCGTAAATCGGCATGATCTTGAACAAACCCGACATTTCCAGCAAACGATAGACCGGCGGATTAACATCACATACAACCATCTTGCCGCCTTTATTTTTAATGAGTTTGTATCTGCCCAAAATGACACCCAGACCCGAACTGTCCATGAATTGAAGATCTTTCAGGCTAAGCACCAGATGTTCACACTGTCTGCGCTGGATAGCCTCATCCATTTGCATTCGAACCATATCGGCTGTATGGTGATCCAGCTCCCCGGATAATCGCACAATCAGAATCCCACGGTGATGTTCCATTTCCACATGCAAGTTCACGTTTGCTCACTCTCCTCCCAGTCTTGAACAAGGATTTCTACGTTTCCGAAGGCTTTTCCTGCCCCCCGACAAAACTAGAAGAAAACCCCTAATTAACTACAAAATACGTTCAAGGAATGTATGCAGAACGCGCAAATCGGCATTTAATCAAACAGGTTCGATGTTGTTCGTTTAAACAGCTTCCACCAGCCAGCTTTATTCACATCCTGAGGGGCTTGGATATCGAACTCCTTGATAACCTCGTTTCCTTGGTATACGACAAGCTTACCTACGCTCTGACCAGCCTTGATGGGTGCTTTCACTTCTTTTGCCATTAACAGCTCATGGCGGAACTCATCGGATTTGGCGCCTTTGCGCATCAACACACTATAATTTTGCGTAGCCGTCAGCGGCAGTTCAGCGACTTCCCCTTTTTCAATTTTCAGACTGCCGAGCTGATCCCCTGCTTTGTACAAAGGTTTCATCGTGTATTGTCCGAAAGCATAGTCGAACATCGAAGACACTTCAGCATTTCGGGTTTTCGTATTCGGTTCACCCAGCACTACAGCAACTGTACGCAGACCGTCCTTCATAGCGGTAGCCGACAAGCAGAATTTGGCTTCTGATGTATAACCCGTTTTCAGACCATCTGCGCCTGAGTAGAACCGGACCAGTTTATTGGTATTCACCAGCCAGAAGGGCTTTTCCGTATCTTTACGAAGGTAGTCCTGGTATGCTCCCGTATATTTCGTAATACCTGAATGTTTCAGCAGTTCACGACTCATCAGCGCAATGTCATGTGCGGAAGAATAATGATTCTCCACTGGAAGTCCGTTACAATTGGCAAAGTGAGTATCTTTCATGCCGAGTTCTTTGGCACGTTCATTCATCTGCTGCACAAAAGCTTCTTCTGATCCGGCAATTTTTTCTGCCATCGCAACAGATGCATCATTACCGGAAGCCATGGCGATTCCTTTCAACATGTCATCGACAGTCATCTCTTCGCCAGGTTCGAGGAAAATCTGTGAACCCCCCATGGATGCAGCATATTCACTCGTTCTCACCTTATCCGTCAGCTTCAGCTTGCCGGAATCAATGGCTTCGATCGTCAGCAGCATGGTCATAATTTTTGTAATACTCGCCGGAGGCAGCTGATCATGACTGTTTTTCTCAAAAATAACCGTTCCCGTATCGGCATCCATCAAAATGGCAGAACGAGCGGACGGGGCAAGATCTGTCCCCCCTGCCGTTTTGGGTGCTTCTTCAGCCAGCACTGTTGTTGCCATAAGGGGTAGCAAAATACATAGGGTCATGAACGATGCCATTATTCGTTTCTTCACTAGGGTTAACCTCCTCAAATGACTTGCTTACTGCATGCTCCATGCATGTACTGCTAATCATTGTCGGCGCGTTTACAGTAAATTATTCCATCCCATGAATGATTTCCCGAACTTTTTCTAATCTCAACCTAATGCACAAAAAAACGTGCCTCCTAATTGAAGAGAGGACACGTAATTACCCACGATAATGTAAAGAGGGAATCATCCCCCAAAATCCCATGAATAGATATTCCAGAAGATAAGAAACGAAGTTAATACGACAGATATACGGATGTTCCACTTTGTCGGAGAGGTATAGGTTTGATACACCATGATCAAAACGATAATGAGACTGGCAGCCAAAAATGCAATATTCGTTTTAACAAAGAAAAGCAGCAACAGCACTCCAATATGTATGACTCCGATGACACGGTCAATATTCATATCAAACCTCCTCATATGACATATAGATCGTTATAACTCTACTGAATGATTTTTCCATAGGCAGAACATTTCCATGTTACTCTTTCTTTATTTTCTGAATTTCACTTTTTTGTAAAAAAATAAAAAAAGACAACCTCTTGAATGATCCCAAGGACCACCATAGGTTGTCTTACTTTAGCTTACGATTTACATTTGCGGAATGACGGCCAGAACAAGCGCAAGGAACGATTCACGAACACGCTCGGTCGTTTCCATGACCTCATCATGGGATAACGGCTGATCAAGAATTCCGGCTGCCATATTACTGATGCAGGAAATGCCGAGCACTTCCAGACCAGCATGACGTGCCACGATAACCTCGGATACCGTAGACATACCCACCGCGTCTGCACCCAGCGTACGCAGCATCACGATCTCAGCAGGTGTCTCATAGTTAGGACCCAGCAAGCCTGCGTATACGCCTTCACGCACGTTAAAGCCTTGTGAAGCCGCTGTATCTTTCGCCAGCGCGCGCAGACGGCGGCTGTAGGCTTCAGACAGGTCAGGGAAGCGCACGCCCATTGCCGGGTCATTAGGCCCGATCAACGGATTTTTGCCCGTCATATTCAAGTGATCCGAGATCAGCATCAGATCGCCTGGCTCGTACGAAGTGTTTACACCGCCAGCCGCGTTGGTTACGAGCAGTGAAGATACACCCAGTTCTTTCATGACACGTACAGGAAACGCTGTAAGCTCGGGGCCATATCCTTCGTACATGTGGAAGCGGCCTTTCATCATTACAACCGGACGGCCTTTAATGGTGCCGACCAGCAATTCCCCTTCATGCCCTTCTACAGTGGAGACCGGGAAGTGAGGAATATCCTGATAGGCAATACTTACCCCATCTTCAATAAGATCGGCCAGAATGCCAAGACCGGAACCCAAAATCAAACCGACTTCCGGCTTGATGGAGCTTTTGCTTTGAATGTAAGAAGCAGCTTCCTGAATCATCTGTTGATTTAATGCTGTCATTTCAAATGTTCCCCCTTGAGTTGAAACTTCCGTCTATGTCAGCTAGCCGCATCGTTCAGGTATATTCCTCTCCTGACCGATGCACTCGCTTATGTATAACGGCGTTTAAATGTGTACAGTTTATTTTATCCTAAATCAGCTATATGTTCCGCATCTATTATTGAACTTTTAGCGTTAAAGCTCATTATTTTGCTCGCGGATGATGCGTTTCATAGATCTCCTTCATCGTTTTGCGGCCATGATTCCCGTATTGTTGTCCTGCCTGCTCCACATGGCCCAGCATGTCCTGCACTGCACGAGTATCCGCCCCGTTTGCAATCAGGTGGGCTGCAAAGGAATGGCGCAGCGTGTGCGGTGTAATCTCTTCCGAAATCCCTGCATCCACCGCCGCTTTTTTGAGCAGCTTCCAGAAGCCCTGGCGGGTTAAACGTCTTCCGGACACGTTGACGAACAGGGCCTGCTCGTCCGAGTCTGTTTTGAGCAGGTGGTTACGAAAATCGTTAACATACACACTTGCCCAATGTGCTGCAGGTGCACCAATCGGCAGAATCCGTTCTTTGCCTGCACCTCCGCAGCGAATAAACCGCATGCCAGGTTGAACATCCCGTATATCCAGTGCGATCAACTCCGAGACCCGAATACCGGTAGCATACAAAAGCTCGAGCATTGCACGATCACGCACCCCTTGGGCAGAGCGAGTATCGGGCGAGGCCAGAAGGAGTTCAATTTCATCCACCGTTAATACCTGTGGCGGCGTTTTGTCCGCTTTCGGAGCCTCGACATCAAACGTTGGGTCCTGCAGAATCTCGCCACGGCGCATCAAAAAATGAAAATAGGAACGCAAGGATACCACGCTGCGAGCAATGGTCGCATTGGCACGCCCCGCCTGCTTCAGTTTGCCGATAAACAAGATAACATGAGTACGACGCACCTGCCCTGCCTCACGAATACCGTATTCCTTATCTGCAAATTCGATGAACTTGTCCACGTCCCGAAGATACGACTCCAGCGTACTGCTTGACATCCCTTTATCTTCTTCCAAGTATAAGGCATAGGGGTGTATCGTCTGTCTCATGTACAACGCTCCTCATCTGACAGCATTGCCGAACTGGCAACCTGCTTCCGTATTTGCATCCCTGGCTGTCCGGACTACTCCCCATACCAATAAAACAAACGGAGTCTCTCCGCCAGCGTAAGACGTGCTTCTCCATTGCCTGGCCAATCCGTCTCCTGAAAGACTTTAACTGCATTTCCTGTTGGCATTTGATACTGATCCACAGGTGAGATCCAGCCATTGAACAAATCCAGAACATGATAGAACAGATAAACCAACCCTGCAAAAACTATAATAAATCGTATAAAACGAAGCCCTTGGCGCAGTGAAATAATCATGGGTTGTCCCCCTCCTGGTTTGAATCCAATTCATCTAGAATCAGGGTATGACGACAAACACAGGAATATGACATTTGAGATCACATCAGAGATAACCTCACATGATGTACTGGACCAAAAAAGCTCTCCCGTCAAAACCGCCGGTGAGAGCTTGAAGATATGCTATGTTATTCTTCATCTTTGGGCTTCTGGTCATTTTTAGCTTTGCAACGATAACAAATCCCATGAAAATCCAGTCGGTGATCTACTACCGAAAAGTTAAATTCCCGCTCCAGACGCTCTTCAAGCGGTCCAAGCCAGTCTTCACGTATTTCATCCATACTTCCGCATTGAACGCAAATTAAGTGATGATGGTGATGCTTGGATGTATCTCCGCGCAGATCATAACGCGCTACACCGTCGCCGAAGTTGATTTTCTCTACAACATGCAGCTCACTCAGCAGTTCGAGGGTACGGTACACGGTTGCCAGACCGATTTCGGGAGCTTTTTCTTTAACGAGCATGAATACGTCTTCCGCACTCAGATGATCTTCTTCATTCTCAAGAAGTACTCTTACGGTGGCTTCCCGCTGGGGCGTTAATTTATAGCCTTGGGACTGTAGTTGCTGCTTAATTTTATCGATCCGTGCTTCCATTTTCTCCCTCCCCCTAGGAAATCACTGCACACTGCAACTTAACCCACTTCTTTCATTATAGGGGGAGTGCGTAATTAAAGTCAACATTTTACACTGTCCGTTACGGCGCTACGCCGGGAGCAGCATTGGCGTTACCCAACGCATCATCGCAGGTGTTACCCAAGTTTCAAAAGACGCGACGCCTAACAGCAGACCAGCCATAACCAGCGTCAGCAGCACATAAGAGGCAAATGGCCTTTGTCCACCCGGTGTCCGCTGCATGAGTACACGATTCCGAATGATATATAAGGAAAAGGTCATGGCCGACACACTGCAGATCAGCAATACCGGAATGACGAACAAATTATGCGGCGCGACGGATACCAGGGCAAATAGCAGCCCTTTCCAGGAATACTGTCCGACAAGATATCCAACGGTAAATCCGATCAGCACTCCTTTTAGAAAATCCAAAACCAATATACCCGGCAATCCGATGACGGATAAGCCCAGTACCCAGATGAGGCCAACCCATTTCAAATGTAGTAACGCTATATCCCAATAGGTTCCGGACTCGACAATCTGCCCGCTGTGCTGGACTGTCATGAAAAAATTGCCCAGATAACCCTCCAGATCCTGACGCTGTTCAAGTGACAGGGCATTAACCATCAAGGCGCCGAAAATGACACCGACCAGAAACAAGACAGCTACAAATACATATAACGAGGTTTGACCTTTGAACGTGAAGTAGGAAGAACGCATACTGGAACGGGTCCCCTTTCCGGTTATCATGCTGCAGGATCTCTAAGAAATCCACACAGTCATTCTATGAACCGAAGTACGTGGGTATGACTCCTTGTCCCGATACTCGCCCTATACTTCCCTTCTGCCTGTCTTAGTCCGTTTCTTTACCAGAGACCTTGCCATAGGTTCCCCCGCCTCCGGATGACAACTCCAGTCGACCATTTCGAGCAGCAACGATAAGACTGGCCAGAACGGGTCCCACAACACTCGCAAGCTCGTCTTCACTTGTGCGATGAAGTACATTCATTTCGGTACCAAAGTGTTCCAGAAGCTGACGCAGCTTTGCCTTGCCCAGTCCTGGAATAAACTCAAGCGGTACCTGATAGTGGTATGGTGGCCTGAATTCTGGAACGTTAGGGCTCTCCCGATCTGCTATAGCCAGTATACGATCCAGAACACCCTGCACCAGCTTCGTACTGCCGCAATAGGGGCAGCGTTCCGCTGACATCGCTTGTTCATTCATAATACTGCCACAGGCTGCGCAATACGTACGGTGGTATTTGCCAAGCCTTGGGTTCAAGCCGTAATTGGCCTTAATATTTCTTCCTGCCTCACCCTTCAGTGCCATGCTGAATTCGTCAAATGAAGGATGGGAAATCTGCAGCTCATTATACTCGCGTCCGATTTTACCAAGGGAGTGTGCATCCGAATTGGTTAGAAAAGGGAGCTGGTCAAGCTCCTGAATGTAGCTGGCCATGGATGAGTCTGAGCTTAATCCCAGCTCCACGGCATCAATCAGGCTTGTATCCAGCACATCAGCCATACGCGGAGCCGTGCTGCCATAGATGCCTTTGTGAGGTGTAAAGACATGTGCGGGCACGATGAGTCCGCCTCGGGCTTTTATCTCGGCCTGCATTTCGAGGGATGAGACATATACCCGTTGTGAACTGAGATTCACATTTTTCATATAACGCTGCATCCACTCCGTGAATGACTTCATCGTTGTCAAATCACGAAAGTAGGCCAGCATGTGATATTCCCGCATCTCCGGTTCGCGCAGCTCGATTTCGGTACCGAGCAGAATCGTGGTGTCCTGGTAGGCAATGCCTCCATCCTTCAGTTCGGACATCGTGCCATTCTCAAGCAGCTGCTCGATATCCATCTGTACCACTGGTGAATGGCAGTCTATGACGCCGAGCAGATGAATCCCCTTGCGCTCTGACGCTTCACGAGCAATATTCTCGAAGGTCAGATCCCGGCTGCCACTGATTTTAACAGCTTCACCGCGGGACGTACGCCCAATGTGGATATGCAGGTCTGCGTAACAGGAATCCCACGTGTTAGACGTTGTCTGCTGATCTGCCATCATTAAAACCGCCCTGTCGTTCTGTACAGATCCCATGCATACACAGCCATCATCGTTTTGGCATCACTGATCCGGTTCTGATCCATAAGCTGATACGCTTCCTCAAGCGTGATTTCAGATACTTCTAGAAATTCATCTTCATCCAGTGCCATGTCTCCGGCTTCGAGCTCCTCGGCAATGTACAAGTGAATGATCTCGTCTGCGAAACCTGGTGATGTATAGAATGAACGCAGATGACGCAGCGACTTGGCTGCATAGCCGGTTTCTTCCCGTAATTCACGAGCGGCCGCAACCTCCGGCTCTTCTCCCGGATCAAGTTTGCCTGCAGGGATTTCCACCTCGGTACGCCCCATCGCCTGACGATACTGATCAACCACCAGCATGCGATCCCCGTTCAAGGCAAGTACAGCTACCGCACCGGGGTGACGGATAATCTCACGTGAAGCTGTCTGTCCATTAGGCAGCTTGACCGTATCGACCTGAAGAGAAATGACTTTCCCTTCGAAGATTGGCTTCGTCGAGACCGTTACTTCATCGAGCTTGGGATTAGACGGGTGGTTAGAGCCCGTTTGGTTGGTAGGATTCATATATGATCAACTCCACTTTTACAAGATTTTATATTCACAATACGTATAATCCCCCGTTTTTTGGCATATCGTGAGCCTATAGCCTTTCGAGAAAAATAAACCAAATATCAGGGGGATATCCAATGAACAGTTATGTGACATCTCAATCGGTACATGTGGTCGGACAAGCAAGGCAAGTACAGCTTATACTCAAGCAATGGCTGCGTGAATGGGGTCCTGATGCCAAACTAAGTGAACTGATTGCGGGACGAAAGTAATCCTTGTTTACTTTCTTTCTCCCATGAAATATAACATGAATTCGCAAAAAGTCCGAATCCGATGCTAACCGGTTTCGGACTTTTACGTAGAAAGGTGCTTACTTACAAGTAAACACCTCTATATGATTACTTGCTGCCAGAAGCTGTCTCCTGAATGATGGCTACGACAACCTGGGACAGTTTAACGATATCATCCGCACGAATGCGCTCTTTCGTCGTATGAATATCCTCATAACCTACCGCCAGATTGACGGTCGGAATGTTGAAGCCATTGAAGATGTTGGCATCACTGCCACCACCCGAAGCAAAAGTACTTGTTTCCAGACCCAGACCGCGAATCGCACGCTGCGCAAGCTGCACAACCTCATGCTCATCGTGGAACCCGAAGGCAGGATACAAAATCTCGCTGCGGAATTCGGCTGTGGCACCGTATTTGCGGCAGGTTGTTTCCAGAGCTTCACGCATCTGAGCAATTTGCTTTTCCACTTTTTCCTGCACGATACTGCGTGCTTCCGCTTCAATCTGTACAAAATCACACACAACGTTCAGTGCAGATCCGCCCTGAAACTTGCCAATGTTGGCCGTAGTCTCATCATCAATCCGTCCCAGTGTCATTGCTGCAATGGCCTTCGCCGCAACTTGGATTGCACTGATGCCGTCTTCGGGGTTCACACCTGCATGTGCCGATTTCCCATAAATGTTCATCTGAATCTCGGCTCTCGCCGGGGCAGCAACACAAATCGTTCCCACTGCACCATTGGAATCAAGTGCATAACCAAATTCAGCATCAATATCTTTTGGATCCATCGCACGTGCACCGACCAGACCGGATTCTTCGCCAACGGTAATGACGAACTGAATTTTTCCGTGTGGAACCTTGTTCTCCTGGATCGCCCGAATCGCTTCAAGCAGGGCAGCAATGCCTGCCTTGTCATCTGCTCCGAGGATCGTTGTGCCATCGCTGCGAATCCAACCATCTTCCCCGAGCTCGGGTTTAATTCCCTGGCCAGGAGTTACAGTATCCATGTGGCAGGTAAAAAAGATCGGCGCTGCCTCCGGTGCACCATCCGCTTCCAAGGTAACAATAAGGTTACCTGCTCCATGCCCGGTTTTCTCCATGGTGTCGTCCTCATATATGCTGAGACCCAGCTGGGTAAACTGTTCCTTCAATACGTTGGAGATGTTATGTTCATTCTTCGTTTCACTGTCGATCTGCACCAGTTCCATAAACTGATGTATGACACGTTCCTGTTTAATCATAGGACTTTCCTCCCTCTCATGGATACGGTACAATACAATTAATATGCTTGTTTATTTTTCATTTGTTGAAAGGAGTTCTCTCTTCATGCAAAAAAAGAAATGGTTCAAAATCGTGATCTATCTCATGCTGATTGCTATGATCGGGTCTACCCTTTTCATTGCTCTTGAACCTCTACTATTTGGATAGAATCTGAAGCCCTTGACTGTCTGAACTAGAGACGGACAACGGCTTCTTTTTCGTCTCTCCAAGTCATCTCATATGGAAAAACACGTCCGAAATAGGGGACTATCTGCTGGGCAACTTGCTCCACGGTGTAGGTTCTGCCGGTGATGTCCTCTAGAGAGGTCACGCCGTACTGCTCTATGCCACAAGGGATAATCCCCTGAAATCCTTCATCCTGAATACCTGAAGTAATATTAAAAGCAAAACCATGACTCGTCACGAATCCTCGCCGATGTTTACAACGGTTGAACTTTACCCCGATGGCAGCGATCTTCATATCTCCGATCCATACTCCGGTGTATGCCTCTTTCCGGCCTGCCTCAATACCCTCATCTGCCAGGTAATCAATGATGACCTGCTCCAGATTGCGCAAATACCCATGTAAATCAAGAGCTTCATCACGGCCGAGGACGAGCAGCGGATAACCAACAAGCTGGCCTGGACCATGATATGTAATATCACCGCCCCGATCAATTTGAAACAAGGTAATCCCCTTTGCCTCGAGCTCCTCCTTGCTGAGAAGCAGATGCTCCGGATGATTCTGAGATCCGATGGTATACGTGGGAGGATGCTGCAGCAGAAGCATCTGCTCGATTCCTCCACCTTCGTCCAGCTGCTGTACAATTGCTTTTTGGCGGTTCCAAGCCTGTTCATAATCAAGCATCGGTATGTATGTCACATCCAGCGGCTTGTTCATGATTTCCCCACACCCTTCCGCTTCATTGTCCAAACCATATTTGATCGTTTAACCGCAGACAGCGGGAAAAGTGCACGGCCTTTGGCACATACACTTTCCCTTGACAACTCTATTTCATTAATACACCTTTGTTTCCATATTATAACCTTCAAGGTTTTCTTTGACCCGCTGCAAAAATCGGCCGCAGATGACGCCATCCAGAATCCGATGATCCAGAGACAGACACAGGTTGGCCATCGAACGAACGGCAATCATGTCATTAATGACTACAGGCTTCTTCACGATCGACTCAAACGTGAGAATAGCCGCTTGTGGATAGTTAATAATCGGTTGCGAAAGAATTGAACCAAACGAACCGGTATTATTGACCGTAAACGTACCACCTTGCATATGATCCAGCTTCAGGGTACCTTCACGGGTTTTGCGTGCCAAATCATCGATTTCCCGGGCCAGACCTGCGATATTACGCTGATCCGCATGCTTGATCACCGGTGTCAGTACAGAGTCTTCCGTACCTACCGCCATGGACAAGTTTATATCCCGTTTAACGATAATTTTGTCGACAGCCCAAACCGAGTTCATGATCGGGTAATCCTTAATTGCATTTACAACACCCTTCATCATGAAGGAGAGGTACGTCAGATTAATGCCTTCTTTACGCTTGAACTCATCCTTGAGCTTATTGCGCAGCATGACCAGGTTGGTAACATCCACTTCGATCATGGTCCATGCGTGAGGAATCTCCGATACGCTTTGACGCATGTTCCGGGCAATGGCATTACGCACAGGAGTAACATCGATAAAATATTCCGATCTTCCCTGGCCGCCACCTTCTACTTCAATCTGCGGAATTTTCGGAGATTCCGTCAAATGAATCCCGGAATGTCTCACGGGAACGCCAGCATCGGGCGCAGAAACCGCTTCTCTTGCAGAGATTCCCGTTTCTGCACCGCTTTTGTTCAAACCGCTAAACGGTGAAGCAGATGGACTAACTGCAGAGGAAGGATGTGCTGGTATACCTGTTTGGCCTCCTTGAGCGATAACAGCAAGCACGTCCTTGCGTGTGATGCGTCCGCCTGCTCCTGTGCCTTGAATAGCCTGCAAGTTGAGACCATGCTCTGCTGCAAGTGACTGTACCGCAGGAGAGTAGCGATTACGCATAGGCTGATTGGGATCATGACCTACTGGAGTCACTGATCCTTGCTGTGCATTGTTCTGCTGGGATACTTGTGTCACTTGCTCTGCCACTTGTTCATCATCCGCAGCTGCTACCTGCATACGGCAGATGGCTTCGCCAACAGCAATCGTCGTACCTTCTTCCACCAGAAGGTCACCCATGATTCCATCAACTGTCGATGGAATCTCTGCATTGACCTTATCGGTGATTACTTCACAGATTGGCTCGTATTGTTCAACCCGGTCACCCGGTTTTTTTAACCATTTCCCAATGGTAGCCGAGACCAGCGATTCTGCCAGCTGCGGCATAATGACCTCGATCCATTTCATACGTTCAGCCATTTTTTATATCACTCCAAACTTAGCTTTTAACCTTTTTTCGAATAGATTGTCGAAACTTATGATCAACGAATTAATACTCTGCAAGGGTGCGCATGGCTTCCTTCGCTTTATCCTTGCTAAGCATGTAGAATTTCTCCAGTGTTGGGCTGATTGGCATTGCCGGTACGTCCGGTCCGCAAAGACGCTGAATCGGTGCATCCAGATCGAACAGGCACTCTTCGCTGATAATAGCCGCAACTTCGGCACCAACACCACCTGTTTTGTTGTCCTCGTGAACAATAAGCACCTTGCCTGTCTGACGAGCGGAAGCAATGATCGCTTCACGGTCAAGCGGCTGCAGTGTACGCAGATCCAGAACGTGGGAAGTAATCCCTTCTTCACGCTCCAGTTCTTCCGCAGCCTGCATTACAAAATGCAGCGGCTGGCTGTACCCGATAACTGTGATATCCGCACCTTCACGAAGCACATTTGCTTTGCCGATCGGAACGATGTAATCATCCTCTGGTACGTCTTCTTTAATCAGCTTGTAACACTTCTTATTTTCGAAGAACAGTACCGGATCCGGGTCACGGACGGCAGCTTTGAGCAAACCTTTGGCGTCATATGCCGAGTAAGGAGCAATGATTTTCAAACCAGGTGTACCAAAGAAAATAGATTCGGGACATTGTGAATGATACAATCCTCCAAAGATCCCTCCGCCAATCGGCGCACGGATAACAATCGGACAGCTCCAGTCATTGTTGGAACGATAGCGGATTTTGGCCGCTTCACTAATGATCTGATTGGTTGCCGGCAGCATAAAGTCTGAATATTGCATCTCCGCTATTGGCTTCATGCCATACATAGCCGCCCCAATGGCTACCCCTGCAATGGCCGATTCGGACAAAGGTGTATCCATCACACGCATCTCGCCGAATTGCTCTTGCAAGCCTTTGGTTGTGGTAAAGACGCCGCCTTTGACACCGACGTCTTCACCCAGTACAAAAACATTCTCGTCTCGCTCCATCTCTTCTTTCATCGCAAGACGGATCGCATCAATATATTCCATAACCGCCATGATTACCGTCCCCCTTCTTCGCTGTCCGCGTAAACGTGCGTCAGAGTGTCCTCAGGTTTCGGATATGGCGCGTTGTCTGCATATTCAGTCGCTTCTTTCATTTCCAGCGCGAGCTGGGAAGCCAGATCCGCATCCCGGGCTTCGTCCCAGATGCCGCAATCAATCAAATAATTTTTCATCCGAAGAACGCCATCCTTCTTCCAATTCTCGTCAACCTCTTCCTTGGTCCGGTAAGCCAGATCATTGTCGGAAGTGGAGTGAGGAGACAAACGGTACATCATGGCTTCAATCAGGGTAGGGCCTTCACCGGCAATTGCACGGCGGCGCGCTTCTTTGACAGCAGCATATACTTCCAGCGCATCATTGCCGTCAACCCGTAGTCCAGGGAAGCCGTACCCCAGTGCGCGATCCGATATCTTGCCGCTAAGCTGCTTATGGACCGGAACCGAGATGGCGTACTGGTTATTCTCACACATAATAATAACAGGCAGCTTGTGAACTCCAGCGAAGTTAGCTCCTTCGTGGAAGTCTCCCTGGTTGCTTGAGCCTTCACCAAACGTAACAAAAGAAACAAATTCTTTTTTCTGCATTTTTGCTGCCAGTGCAAAACCTACGGCATGCGGTACTTGCGTAGTAACCGGGCTTGAGCCCGTAACAATTCGCAGCTTTTTATGACCAAAATGGCCCGGCATCTGACGGCCGCCGCTATTCGGATCTTCCGCCTTGGCAAATGCAGAGAGCATCAGCTCGCGAGGCGTCATGCCTACCGCCAATACGAAGCCGTAATCGCGGTAATAAGGTAAGTAATAATCGTGATCCCGGTCCAATCCAAAAGCAGCACCCACTTGCGCAGCTTCCTGACCTACACCGGATACGTGAAAGTTAATTTTGCCGGCCCGCTGCAAGAGCAGGCAACGTTCATCGAACTTGCGTGCAAGCAGCATGTATTTGTACATGTCCAATACTTCTCCATCGCTAAGTCCCAGCTGTTCATGCCGGTGGACCGCATCTGCAGTACCTTGTGAACTCATATGAGGTACCTCCTTTTAATCAGAGCCTGTGCCCGTCTTACAACCCGATCTTATAACCTGGTACTAAGACTTGGCTTAACCTTATTATAATCCCTTTTGCCCAAAAAAGGAAAGAACCTTTCTCATAAGTCTGTCCAGACCTACATTCCAATGGCTTTTCCGTCCACGGCCAGCATGGCTTCGCCCATAATTTCGGACAATGAAGGATGTGGATGGATCGTCTGTCCCACTTCCCATGGCGTCGCATCCAGCATTTGTGCCAGCGAAGCCTCAGCAATCAGTTCCGTTACATGGGTACCAATCATATGTACACCCAATATATCATTCGTCTTGGCATCGGCGATTACCTTCACAAAACCGTCCCGGTTTCCATGAACGAGCGATTTGCCAATCGCCTGAAACGGAAACTTGCCGGTTTTGACATCGAAACCGCGCTCTTTCGCTTCACGCTCCGTGAAACCAATGCTTGCTGCTTCAGGACGAGTGTACACACACCGGGGAATACGGTGGGATTCGACGGCATGAACCGATTCACCTGCCAGGTGATTTACGGCCAGAATGCCTTCATGACTCGCAGCGTGTGCAAGCTGTAATCCACCAATGCAATCCCCGATGGCATAGATATGTCCTTCACCAGTCTGTAGATGTTTGTTTACCGCGATGAATCCGCGGTCCAGTTTGATATCGGTGTTTTCGAGCCCAATATTTTCAACATTAGCCTGCCGTCCGACTGATATCAGCATTTTGTCCGCACTGAGCGTCTCCTGCTGATCGTTATTCATCTGAACATCAATTCGAACGCCTTCTTGACCAGCCTCATATGATTCTGGCATGATTTTAGCCTTTGTTAGGAAGCGTACTCCGCGTTTGCCAAGCAACCGCTGCATCTCCCTTGCCACGTCTTCGTCTTCCGCGGGTAATACATGATCGGCAGCCTCGACAACCGTAATGTCCACCCCGAAGTCATTCAGCATGGATGCCCATTCCAGCCCAATCACGCCACCACCCACGATGATGAGTGATGTTGGCAATTCATCCATCCGCAGAGCTTCGTCACTGCTCATGATATACCGGCCATCCGGCTCCAGGCCCGGAAGTACGCGAGGACGTGACCCGGTAGCAATGATGAGATTGGTTGGCACAACCGTATCCATCTCCCCATCTTCAAACTCCACAGCTACCGCTCCGCTCTGAGGTGAGAAAATGGACGGTCCGATTACACGGCCTTTGGCGTATACGACCTGGATCTTATTTTTTTTCATCAAATATTGAACCCCTTGATGCAGCTGCTCCACAATGGCATCCTTGCGCGCCTGTACCTTGGGAAATACCAGCGTTGCTCCAGTTGTTTCGATTCCGTACGATTCGCTCTCTTGAATCTCAGCGTACACTTCCGCACTTCTCAATAGCGACTTGCTAGGAATGCACCCGCGATGCAAGCAGGTACCCCCAAGCTTGTCCTTCTCAATAATGACGACCTGTTTACCCAACTGGGCAGCACGAATTGCGGCAACGTAACCTCCGGTCCCTCCTCCGAGAATGGCAACATCACATGTAATTGGCATCTTTTATGTTCTCCTCTATCAATATGATTAGTTATGAATGGAACGATGATGATGATAAAAAGCCTTTTGCAGAACTTTACTATATTCCATTGTACTCCCCTTGGGCAGTCAACTCAAAGTTTGTCCCAACACATGGACAGCGTGCACAAACCAAGCTATGATGGAATCAGGCATGACCTGTAAGCGCAACCTTTATTTTACGTCGACATTTGGCAGAAGGGGTTAAATGGTGATGAATACTCGACTGGTCTTTGCACGGTTTTTGGCGATTTTGGTCTTGGTTATTCCCGGATTAATGGCCATGAAAGGTTTTTTGATGATGAAAGACGCCCTTTTCCTATATTATGCTGAGCACGGGAATGATCAGATCTCACCTGGTTTCCAGTGGCTTTCCTTTGGAGGCGGGCTTCTCCTGTTTGCTGCAGGCATGAGTTTCTTGGGAGGATGGATTTTGTTCCGTGACCGTAAACGCAATTATGTAGGTCCCCGTTTCCGTTCCAAAAACACAACCGAACAGGCAGAGACACCCGGCAAGCTTTCATAAGTCCGGGCTTTTTGCTGTTCTCCCTAGCTTTATCATTCAATCAAGATCAGGTATAATGCTTATTTATTCACATGGATATCTCTGCATCATTCCGTACGTGACTCAAAGAATTTATGCGAAACATCGACATCAAAAAAAGACAGGATGATTTAACATGATATCGTTTCTCATGACGCTGCAAAGATTGCTCAAGGGCATTTTCCACGCGTTCAAGGACCCCAAGTTTCTCGCACTTTTTATCTTGACTGCAGCAACACTGCTGTCAGGAACCTTGTTCTATACCCGTGTGGAAGGGCTGCACTGGATCGATGCGCTTTATTTCTGTGCCGTGACTCTGACGACGGTGGGGCATCCTGAATTTGTGCCTACCACCGGATTCAGCAAAGCATTTACCGTGATCTACATGTATGCCGGCATTGGCCTTACCTTTGCCATGATTGCCAGAATTACAGCAGGTATTCTATTTCCTCGCAAATTACAGACAGAAGAGAACCCGGAGTAATCTCCGGGTTATTCGTATAATGCATCCCTCAGCTTTGTTGACATGCGGGATTCTTTGGAAGAAGACTTCAGAATGGTTCTGCGCAGGGTTAAATTGCTGGCCTGCAGCCGCTCTATTTCCGCAAACAGATCGGCAATTAGCGCCTCCGCGCCTTCATGAAGGACAGCCTGTCCCTTTAATTCCTCATACCGCTGCTGCATTTCATTTATCGCTTCATTCACTTGTATAACACCTCTTTTCCAATACTACTGCTTCACAACTGCCGTTACCAACAGTGTAATAATCCATATAGTAACACAAAGCAGCTTGGATTAGTTCTAGCTCTGAACGGAGATTTTGTGGTACTCTGTAATGGTCGCTTTTTTTGTTGAATCCGTATGTGAGAGGAGTAGCAGCACCGTGCAAACAGGACGTATTACCGTAATTACTGGACCGATGTTCAGTGAAAAATCCGGTGAACTCATTCGCCGTTGTCAGAAATTGATTCAATTTGGCCGTAAAAAGGTCGTTGCTTACAAACCAGCCGAAGATGATCGGTTTGCCCAGGACGAGATTGTCAGCCGAATCGGATATCGTCTTCCTGCCCATTCCATCCCCCGGCAATTAACTCCGGAATCCGTGGAGATGATTCTTGCTCAGACCAAAGATGCTGATGTGATTGCTTTTGATGAAGTGCAATTTTTCAGCAGTGCCATTATGGACCTGGTCTCCGAGCTTGCCTATTGCGGCAAACACGTGATTGTAGATGGTCTTAATATGGATTATCGAGGCAAGGAATTCGGATATATTGGGGGTCTGCTCGCCATGGCAGATGACATTGAGAAACTCTCCGCATTCTGTGCGGTTTGCGGAAGCCCTGATGCTGCCTTCACTCAACGTATTGTGAACGGAGAGCCAGTCACTCTTGGTCCGGTTGTCATGATTGGCGATTCGGAAGCCTACGAACCACGCTGCCGCTGCTGTTTCATTCCTCCTCACAAAGTAGAATGCTAGTTCAGCTTTTATTATATATTCGGCAGGTCCTCTGAAGCAGAACTCTGAGTCAAATCTGCCTGTTCTTAAAAAGCCCTCAAGGGCTTTTTTTGCTTATCCACTGCATTCGCTATACCCGGTTCAACATTCATTACAAAAAAGCACCGCTTCAAAGCGATGCTCTCATTCGTAGTCTCCCACTAGTCGCGGGAAACAAAATATTTGTTGGTCATGTAGTAAGCGTCACCGCGGGACGTTTCTACCATTCCTTTTTTGGCGTCCAGAAATACAATCTCTTTACACTTCGTACAATACCATTTGGTTCGCTTATATGGAGATTCCGTTACATATGCCGTACCGCATTTGCAATCAATTTTCATCAATAGCTCGGTTGATTTATATGCACTGGACAAGCGTTCCAGATTATCCTGCTGCTGTGTGGGCATGATGGTCTGTTGATAATCGGATAAATGATTTTGAACTTTGAAATCTGCCACGAGGCCTGCATTCAATCCAAAGAACTCTTTCCCAATCTCGGTCACGAAGCGCTTCTCATTTCTGTAGCAATCCAGCCACTCAACAATCTGCTTATTAGACAGTGGAACCGTACCCTTGATACCGCTGTTTAAGGTGTAGGTCATGATGTATAAAGTATCGTCTTGTCTACCTGAGTACATTAGAATCCTCCTTCGAATACATTTGCTAATGTACTACAAAAATGCTCATAAATCAAAGCAATGTTATTTCCTGAGCAAGATTCTTCCTATTAAATGGGGTACATTCCACGTTCATCCGCCAACAGCTTACAGGAACTGCATACACCTGTAACATTTCCCTGAGGCGCTGCGTAATGAACGACTGATTCAACTTTTTTCTTGCATATGGAGCAATAGTACCTCCTTTCTTTTTTAGGGGTGTAGTCCGATAGCTTCACTACGTTTTGTTTTCGTCTGAATCCGCGTAAGAAGCCCAGCCATTTCATTTCACTCTCACTCTTTCTCTAGACTAGATTGCAGCCATTCTTCGTCGTTCTCCGGTCATATTGAACTTGCCGGTATTATGTATACAATTCCCAGTTGTGCACGTCTATCTCATAATCTATTCGACGTTTTAGAGCCTTTTCCTGTCTTTAATCGGTACACATATCAAAAAAACCGACAAAAGCTATCCTCCCTATGAAGGTCAAGGACAGCCATGTCAGTATTGAATCTTTATTTATAAAAGGTACCCAATACTTCCAGCGCAGGTGAACGCTCAATTCGGAACGGATAGATGTACCCTTGATTGAACCGGGTAAACCTTCTGCTCCACAGATCCAGCCCTGAGGTAAATTGATAGGCCTGATATACAAATTTGGAGCAATAATTTCGTTCAATGCTTCGCAGATTGGTTTGCAATCGATAAAACTTAACCTGCTTGTAGTGTTCATGTACCCACTCAGCCGCACGCTGCCCAGCCTGGTTTAAACGTGAACGAAATACAATGAAACGATCTCCCTCATAAAATCGGGTAAGATACCATTCCAGGGAATCGGCGAACACGGGCCCATAAGGATGAACATGATACACTTTGCCGTCCAGCCCAATAATCCCCATGTGACCTGCATAATAGGTTGATTCCGAACTTGGCGTGTAAACGATATCTCCCGGTTCCAGCTTCATTTGCCCCAGTTCTGCGACAGGAAGATCCTGCTGCAGCCTTCTGGCTGCGGATCGCTCACGCCTACTCTCCACCAGTAATCGATGCAAAGCACCGGCAACTGCAAGATAAATGGCTGCGTATTTGATTCGTTTCTTTCCTTTGGTAACCCTGAGGACAGAGGAAATGAAACTCCGAAACATTTTAGACATACCCCACCCCGTATTCTCCACTCTGTCAGATTTATTCGTCTATTTTCATATTATAGTTTTCACTTCGGAACTGATCAAACTGCCATACAATTTTAGCTACTGCATGTTTCAGTGTCCCTTAACAGAATAACCCAAAATTCCGATATTATAATAAGTATGATAAAAAAATCATGCAACTATCACACCCAGGAGGAATCCCTTATGTTATCCGTTTCATCAACGAACAGAAGCACCGGATCCAATCAGAGCAGCGGTAATACAACTACCAAAACAGACAAGATTATTCAGGACCTAATGAAACAAAAGGCGAGACTGAGCGAAGAAATGCAGACCGTGAGATCCGATGAAAAACTGGATACAAAAACGAAAATGCAGCGCATTCAAACCTTGACCTCCAGTATCCAGGAAATCGACGCTCAAATTGCTCAGATTAAAGCAGAAGAGATTCAGGAAAAGACACGACAAAAAGAGAATGAAAAGCCCAAAAGTTCTGATTCTCAACCTGAAGATACGGTCTCACTCGGTTCTGTAATCAAGAATAGCAATACATACGATCAATTGGGGAAGCTGGTTGGATCCCGTGAGAAAATGCAAGGTTCAATCAACACGCTAGAGGGCGGCGTTCGTTTTGATCGTACCTTATTAGATAGTAACCCTCATGCAGATAACGGAAAATCAGTAATGCTTGAAAATGCAGAGCATACCGTTTTTCAAATGAAGCGAGAAATGGTTCAGGAAGTTAAATCCCACATTAGAAGTACGGATAAGAAAATTGGGGAATTACTCAAAGATATAAACGATACAGCTCCACAGAATGAACCGACTGCTGAGAAAGCTTCTACAGAAGAAGTTAAAGCGGAAAAGGACAATAAAGACGATATACTTTCGGGTAACAACGAGGTTATGGACAACATTCAACATTCGAATTCTCCGACAATGATAAACACAAATACATCGATTGACATTTTAGCTTAATAAATTTAGAGCACACAAAAATAAACCACAACCCTAATACCTGGTATTTAGTCAAGGTAATTAAGGTTATGGTTTTTTAATTTGGTATTTATTCTTCTACAACACCGAGAGCTTTGTTCTTCTCTTTGAATCGGCTGTTATGAGAAGATACATAGGCAACTTTTTCTGCCTCAGGATCCATGTATAGTTTTGCACTGTTGACCGCTAGGGCAGCATCCGTGAAAGTTCCTGCAATAAGATATAGCTTGCTGCCATAATCCACAAAGTCGCCTGCCGCGAATACACCCGGAATATTGGTTTGAAGCTTCTCTGTTGTGGTTACATGCCACTCTCCAAGATCCAATCCCCAGTCCCGAATGGGGCCAAAGTCACTCTTCATGCCGTGATTAACGATAATTGCGTCGACTTCCAGCAGTTCGCTTTCACCTGTTTCCACGTGGGAAATCGTCACTTGTTCAATGACTTCGCCACTAACACTGTGCAGCGTATTCACTGCATAGGGTGTACGAACATCCACCGAGGATTCTCTCATACGAATGACATTTCGCTCCAGTCCGCCGAAGTGATCGCGTCGATGTACAACCGTGACTTGTTCTGCCAGAGCTTCAAGCTCGTTGGCCCAGTCTACTGCAGAATCGCCTCCCCCAGAGATGAGGACACGTTTGCCCCGAAAAGGTTCCAATTCCTGCACCGTGTAGTGCAGATTCGTTACCTCGTAACGGTCAGCTCCCTCAAGTTCCAGCTTCGCCATTTTGTATATTCCATAACCGATTGCCATAATAACTGTCCGAGTCCAGTGCTTCTCACCAGTAGCAGCCGTCAGAATAATCGTACCGTCCGGCTGACGTTCAAACCCTTCAATTTGTTGTTCAAACACAATCGTAGGTTCAAACGTTCTCGCCTGTTCTTCAAGCTGCTTAATTAGATTCGCGCATAAAATCGGTGTTACACCACCCACATCCCAGATCATCTTCTCCGGATAAAAGAGCATGCGTCCACCGAGTCTGTCCCGTGCTTCAATCAATTTCGTTTTCATATCCCGCATACCGCTATAAAAGGCAGAGTACATCCCGGCAGGACCTCCGCCGATAATGGTTACATCATATAGTTCCAACTGCTGATCCATATTAAGGTTACCTCCGTTAATTCGATCCATAACATCGAGTATTTGATATCGATTCTCATTATCACTTAATCCCTAGTTTAATGGGAATCTTATCAAAATACAATGGATAAAAATAAAACAATTTTTAAAGATATCTTTTACATTTTCAAAAGTCTATTCGGCTTTGACCGTACTCAATAGATGTTCGACCACAAAATCAAGCTGCTTGTCCAACGAGTACACATCGGAATAATAGAAGAAATTAAAATCGATCTCGATCAGACGACCTTCTTTCACAGCTGGAATGCTGTTCCATACCGGATTATCCATCAGGTTGTCTGCCCCGTCATATACGGAACGAAATACGTAATCCCCCACGTATTCGGGGAGAACTTCCATAGATACCGTAGATCCAGATGCTTTGGTAGACACATCAATCTTCTGTTGAACAATGTCAGGTGCTTTCATACCTAGGTATTCGTAAATAATCTGAGAGCCACGGCCAAATTGCTTGCTTTCCACAACTGCCATGCCTTTGAGGCCGCCTTCAATGATGGAAACCGTTTTATCCAGAATGCCTGCATCCGCTAGTTTCTTCTTGCCCTCATCTACCTTACTATTCAGATTATTAAGTAAAGTCTCAGCTTCCTTCTCTTTTCCAAAAATACCTGCGATATATTGCAGTCTTTCCTCCGTTGACATTTTTTCGTATGGAACATACACGGTAGGAGCAACATCTTTTAACAAGGTATAGGTATCTTCAGAAGGGACGATGATCAGATCCGGATTCAAATCAATCACTGCCTCAGGGTTTGGTTCAAACCAAGTGCCGAGTGAATTTACCCCTTCAAGTTCACTTTTGTATGCGGCTCCATCGAACACTTCCGAGGTACCCACTGGTTTCACACCAAGTGCAACCACATCTCCCTGGAGGTAAAGCACAACAACCCGTTTGGGATCGGCGGGTACTACGACATCGCCTTTAACGGTTGAAATTGTACGTGTTTCGCTACCATTATTCGTCTGTGCACCAGCATCTGTCGAGGTGGAGACGGTTGTACTATTCGAAGTGTTTCCTGTTCCTTCGCTGGCTGTCAGCGTTGGCGTTGATCCTGCACCGCATGCAGACAACAACATGGTCAAACTTAATATGGCAATAAATAACATGCTGGAGCTAGCTTTTCTTTTTTTCATTGGTGTAGACCCTCCGTCAATATATTGATAATGATTATCATAATCAATATATCTTTGCTTCCGTCTATTGCCAATGGATAATTCAGAGACATGTAATGGACGATCCTCTATTACTTCATGTTCCCTTACTTTTTGCTGATAACGAATTGGCGGCATTCCTACATGTTTTTTGAATAGGCGACTAAAATAATATACATCGGAGTAACCGACCTCAGCCGCAATTTCTCTCAACGTGATGTTCGAATACCGCAGCAATTTTTGGGCTTCATTCAGGCGAATCTGGATTAAATAGTCGATTGGGCTATAGCTTGTCTTCCGTTTAAACTGCATGGACAGATGACGAGAGCTGTAATTGAATTGTTCTGCCAGCGTATCAAGGGTCATGTGTTCCCTATACTGGGTGTGTATGTATCGAAGCACCTGTTTTACGGGATCTGGACGAATTGTATGTATTTCCTGCTCTGCCAGTTGAAACATAAGTTCGTGCACAAATTGATAAAACAGGCTTTTCACCAGTAGATGATCCAGATGATTTGCTTGAATCCAGGCCTTCTCCATATCATTTAAATAACGCAGCAATACAAGAGGACTGTCCGGCATAAATGCATACTGAAGCGAGAATGGTGTAACTGATTTCTGTTCCAAACGCCATGCGTACCTTGGTTTCGGGAAGGCTTGAAATGCCCTGTAAAACAGCATTACATACTCGAATTCATCCCTAGCTTCGATATCAAGTCTCGACCCTTTACTACCATGCAGCAAATTAAATGGCTTCGTCTCATACTGTTGTCCATCCATTTCAACGAAAGCTTTTCCCCTCAATGCGTACATAAAACTGTTCGCCGGGAGGTAATAAGCTTGAATTCGCTCTCCTGCTTCCAGAACAACCCGGCGAACGTCCAGAATCTTGACCGCCGCCTGATTCCATAGTTGTATCTGTTCATTTGATTGCATGCATCTCTCCCCAATCTTATCTTCCAACTAAAACTTCTATCTAATTTCTCTATTATAAATGATAATAATTTTCATTATCAATAATAACATGGATTTAAAAGGCATACTTTCTACTCAGAGAGCGTCCTCATTCCCGTATATAACGCTGCCTGCGATGGATTTGCACACTTTCTTAATTCGGGTGGCTTCTTTAACAATCTGATCGATGCCTTCATACTCCTGACTGGCATTAGTAACTACGGCTATGGAGACCGAGACCAGTGGAATTGGTCGATGAATTCCTGAACGACCTTCTCCCAAAACAAATTGGTTATCCAAATCTTCCTGATTGTAAAACGTTCTCTTGATCTTCTCGAATCCAGCGATGACCTCTTCACTTACCTGCCTGAAGTCATGGTGGTTTAGTATTGCAATAAAATCATCACCACCAATATGTCCAAGAAAGGATTCAGGAAAAACAAAATAATGACGCAAAAGATTTGCCGTTGCCTGAATAAGCTGATCTCCCATTTTGAACCCATAGCTATCGTTATAGGATTTAAAATAATCCAAATCGATATATAGGACACTGAACTGTCCCAATTGGAGAGTTTGATGAAGCCGATCATCAATGATTCGGTTGCCTGGAAGCCCTGTTAACGGGTTCATAAAAATGGCCATTTCGGCCCGAACGTCTGCTACCGCAAGAAGTAAACGTCGAATGCTTACAGCTCCAACCAAACGGTTTTCTGAAGTAATCAGCACAAGGTCATATAATTCTTCTTCTGCACGATTCATCGCTTGAACACTTACATCGGTAATCAATTCCGAATAGTCCACAACCAGCGCACGAACATTGACCACTAGTTCAACCGGCCGACCCATATACAAATTATAACCGTATTGCGTACCAATTTGTTGAAAGAAACGAGCTCGCATCATTAGTGACACCGTGTCTTCCCCAACAACAGCCAAACCTTCCAGATTGGGATTTGATTTAAAAATATGATAGACGATATCGCACTTTGTCCCAGCTGTCACGACAGGAATGGTCTCTGCTATTTCACCTATTTGCGTAAAAATATCATTCTCCCCCTATGTTCATGGTCAACTTTATGGTAAGCAATTTCTCTCCGTTACTAAACGATCTTAGAAGTAGCTAGTAGAGGACATTTTAGTTCAACATCAGGTCTTCCAATGGCATATCCCTGCCCATACTCGATACCTGCACTTTGAAGAAAATGGATTTCTTCTTCACGCTCGATTCCTTCAGCTATGATGTGTGTATCGGAGTCAGCCGCATACTGTTTCAGAATGCGTACAATGTTCTGCTGATCCGACCGTGTATCCACATGATTAATTAGTGCCCTGTCCAATTTAATAAAATCAGGTTTCAAACTGACAATGGCCTTAAGACTGCTGTATCCAGAGCCCGCATCATCAATGGCAATTCTAAAACCTTGTGATCGGTAGTTGGAAAGTATTCGTTCAAACTCCACATAATCGTGAACAGCCTGCTTTTCGGTTAATTCAAAAACAACTTGTTCAGGTGATAAACCGTAGCTATTCAGAAGCGTAATCGTTTCGCCGTTACGGTAAGTGGAGTCAGCTAAAACCTGAGGATGGATATTTAGAAAGATCACGGTATTCTTCGGATACTGTTCTTTTATCAGTGATGATTTAAATCGTTCAATCGAAATCTCACGGCAAAACCGTTCAAAGGCAAAAACTTGATCCGTGTCACCGATAAACTCATAAAAAGATTCCGTATTGGGGAAAAGTGGGGATACTGGCGGACGGTTGAGGATTTCGTAACCTAAACTATTTCCGTCCTGTAAATTTATAATCGGTTGAAAATACGTAGTAAGCATTTTATGACGGATGATTTGCTGTAATCCAGAGAACTGCTTGTAATGCAGAAGTGATTTTCGAAAGGATTTATGAAAATACCTGATAAGATAATACAAATCATGTTTGTATGTATTTGGTGAATCTATGCTTTTCATTATAACTTCCATCCTTTATACCTATGATTGAGCTTTGTCAGTGGTCACATCGTACCATTTTCCAACTCAAAAAGCGTAAACTGTAGGTAAAATGTGAATCTATTCGATCCAAAGAATAAATACGCATCGTATTTTTGATAAAAAATATTCCAAACTTTATGAAAATAAAAAAATAATGCCGCAATCTATAGGACGCTAATGGACCTGTAAATCACGGCATTCGTATGCTGTTGCTTTCATAATTACCTAACTACTCCCGGTCCTTTCAAGACACCTTATGCTCAATTCTAAGCTTGTCGGCAACCATCGCGATAAACTCGGAGTTCGTCGGTTTCGACTTGCTGATGTTGATCGTGTAACCAAACAGGTGGCTGATGCTGTCGATGTTTCCGCGTGTCCATGCCACTTCAATCGCATGACGGATGGCCCGTTCAACGCGGGATGGTGTTGTTTTGAATTTCTCGGCAATCGCAGGGTACAGCGTTTTGGTAATCGCACCCAAAATTTCGATATTGTTATATACCATGGTGATGGCTTCACGCAAATACTGATATCCTTTAATATGCGCAGGAACGCCGATTTCATGTATGATGGACGTGATGCTGGCATCCAAATTTTTGTGTTTGCCCATTGGCACTACATTGGATTTGTTGGTCATAAACATGGATGAACCACTGTTCGTGCTTGAAGAGACGTTTGTCTGGGATCCAACAAGCTGGCGAACCCGGTTAGCGAGCACTTCCATGTCAAAAGGTTTGAGGATGTAATAAGAAGCACCGAGCTGCACGGCACGCTGTGTGATGTTCTCTTGACCGAATGCCGTAAGCATGATCACTTTCGGTTGTGGATTCAGGTTCAGGTTGCGCAGACGCTCCAATACACCCAGCCCATCCAGATGAGGCATAATAATATCCAGAATCAATACATCCGGCACATCACGGCTTTGCTCCAACAACTGCAGTACTTCTTCCCCGTTGTAGGCAATTCCGGTAACTTCCATATCTTCCTGTTCGGATATATATTCGGCAAGCAAATTCGTAAATTCACGATTATCATCAGCCAGCAATACCTCAATTTTTTGCAAAACGGTATCCTCCTTTGGTTTAACCACTGTTTCGTACATTTCCTTACAGGTTAAATTTTCGACACAGGCGAGGAAATTCCTTCTGTCGAAAATTATTTTTCTTTATTTTTTTTTCGCATTGCTATATAATAAATAATTTATTTCATTATGTGATAATTATCTTTTTCATTCGACAAAAAATCTTAAGGCGGTCTACCCAGCCTTAAGATTTTTTGCTTTTTCCTTTTTGATCATCACGCCGGCATCCTGTAACATCCATTCGATAAAACAGCCGTAACCTGATTTAGGGTCATTAACAAACACATGTGTCACAGCGCCAATGAGCTTGCCATTCTGAACGATTGGGCTGCCGCTCATTCCCTGAACGATCCCACCCGTTTTATCAAGCAGCTTAGGATCTGTAATGCGAAGCACAAGCCCTTTGGTTGCAGGCTCAGATTGATCGGCCACATGCACAATATCGATCGCGAAACGTTCAACCTGCTGACCATCGACAACAGTCAAAATTTCTGCCGGTCCTTCCTTCACTTCATGTGAGAAAGCGACAGGAATTCCTTTGGTGTATAAACTGTGATCGGGATTGTCAGACATCTTACCAAATATGCCAAAAGCCGTATTACGCTCAATATTGCCTAATATTTTGCTTTCCTTAAGAAAATGTGCACGTTTTTCACCCGGATCTCCGGATTCACTTTTGGATATAGACGTCACATTCGACTGGACAATCTGTCCACTGCCTACAACAATGGATGTTTGAGTATTCATATCCGTAATCACATGCCCCAAAGCTCCATACACGCCCTGATCTGGTGCATAGAACGTTAGCGTGCCTACGCCAGCCGCAGAATCACGAATGTACAACCCAAGCCTCCAGGCCTGATCTTCAGCATCATATGCTGGTGTGAGTCGTGTTTTAACTGTTTCCTTCCCACGCTGCAATACCACATCGATCCCTTTTTTGCTTTTTCCCGCTTGTTCTACAGCTTCAGCGACACCTGCAACGCCATCCAAACGTTTGCCATTCATATGGGTTATCAGATCCCCAAGTTTAATGCCTGCTGTTTCTCCTGGAGAGACTCTCTGGTCTCCTTCAGCACGGACCAAGTGATGACCTACAACCAAAATCCCAGCCGACTTTACTTTTACGCCAATGGTTTGACCCCCGGGTACAACTCGCAAATCCGGAATCACGTTCACATTAACCGTTTTGACCGGAATTTTGCCCCACAGCTTCAAGGTTAATTTCGCTTGCCCTGTCTGCTGAGGATGAAGATGCAATGGTTGCTGCTTCGTGACATGCACTGCTTGCTCCTGTCCATCTAAACCAACAATATCCGGTCGGTCTACAACGGCACTGGAAGAAGCCGGTACAGCGAGTCGTACATCTGCTTGCCTGCCTGCAAATACCTGTAATTCGTCAGGTAAGGAGGCATAACTCTGCACAGGCTGAATCGCCTGGCTGATTACACATAGAAAGAAGGCAAATAAAAGACCTAGCAATTTCTTCCTGAGGGGGGAATTCAATGGCTGTCACACTCCCTTTGCTTCTTTCGCTTGACGAAAGGTGGTCGCCAATTGCGTACCTATAAGATAACCTTGCCCCCAGGCTTTTATTACTGTCAATCATTACGCCGGTCGCTCGTTTCCTCCTTTTTTGGCTTCCGCCAAATTCAGCATTTCCTGTGCATGATGCAATGTTTTTTCTGTAATTTCAACACCTCCGAGCATACGTGCCAATTCCTTCACTCTGCCCTCGTTTGACAGCGATTCCACCTGCGTCATTGTACGCCCGTCAACGACATGCTTTTCAATGAGGTACTGGTGGTCTGCCATACAGGCAACTTGTGGCAAGTGTGTAATCGAAAACACTTGGCAGGTTGAGGATAAACGGAACAGTTTCTCAGCTATGGATTGTGCCGCCCGTCCGCTAACTCCTGTGTCAACCTCGTCAAATATGAGGACTGGAATTCGATCGTGACGCGCGAAAATACTCTTCATGGCAAGCATCATTCTGGATAACTCGCCACCTGATGCAATTTTCCCTAATGGACGCAGCGGTTCGCCCGGATTCGGGGAGATGAGAAATTCCGCATTGTCCACTCCCTGACGACTGAGCCGGAGCCTGCGCCCGTTCCATTCAATCCCCTTCGGATCTTCTGATGGCGTTATTTGAACACGCAGCGTTGTACGCTCCATTTGAAGATCCTTCAGCTCACTCTCCACCTGAGCAGCGAGTTCATCGGCACACTGCTTGCGTACCCGGCTCAGATCCTCTGCAGAATCCATCACCAGAACCAGGAGCTTGTCACGCTCAGCACGCAGTTTCTCCAGGCGCTCGTCCTTGTTTTCCAGCTGGTCTGTTTCATGGCTAATCTGTTCATAATAATTCAAAATAAGGTCAACACTGTCCCCGTACTTCCGTCTTAGACCAGAAATCAAGTTTAAGCGCTGCTCAACCTCCTCCAGTCGACCGGGGTTAAACTCTATTTTTTCACGGTAATCCCTTAATTGAAATGTAGCATCCTCCAATTGATAAAAGGCCGACTGCAGCTGTTCCACGATAGGCTGTAGTCCTTTGCTATCGTAACCAGAGATATCTTCTATCCGGGAAAGGGCAATGCTTACTGCCTCAAGTCCGCGCTGACCACTGAGCAGATCATATGCACCGACAACGCTGTCCATCATTTTCTCACTATGGGATAGCTTGACCCGTTCTTCACCAAGTAATTCATCTTCACCACTTGTTAACCCGGCAGCAGCAATCTCCTCCAATTGAAAACGATACATGTCCAGCAGCTGATATGCACGCTGACTTGACTCCTGAAGGGCACGCAGTTCTTTCTCAGCAGTAATGAACCGGCTGTACCTTTCCTGATATTCCGACTTCACTGGACCAATGACAGCTGCTCCGTAGGTATCCAATAAGCCCAGATGGCTTTCAGCACGCAGCAAACTTTGGTGCTCATGCTGACCATGAATATTAATCAGTTTTTCTCCCACTTCTCGCAGCATCGTCAGATTGACCAACTGACCATTGATGCGGGATGTGCTCTTACCCTGGGTATTCAGCTCCCGTCTAATAACGAGGTGTTCTTCAGGTTCACAATGGATCCCAAGCTTCTCCAGTGTTTCCCACACCGGATGACCCTGTTCCATCTCGAACAGAGCTTCCATCTCCGCCTTGTCACAACCGTAACGGATCAGATCGGCCGAACTGCGACCACCTGCGATCAAACCGAGCGCATCGATAATGATTGATTTACCTGCACCTGTTTCCCCAGATAACACATGAAACCCTGCGTGAAATACTACATCCACTTCTTCTACAACAGCCAGATTACGAATCGATAATGTAACTAGCATTGGCCAAAGCACCTCCGGATGACAAACTCAGCAATTATGTTTAAAATCGGATTTTAAGAAATGTAACCCATAATTCGATCGATAACCGTCACACTATTATCTTCAGTACGGCAGATGATGAGAATTGTATCGTCACCACAGATCGTACCCATAACTTCAGTCCATTCAATATTGTCCAGCAACGCCGCAATGGAGTTTGCCGTTCCTGGCAGACATTTCATTACAACCAGATTATTGGTATGGTCAATATGGAGAAAGTTATCCACTAATGCCCGTTTCAACTTCTGGATTGGATTATAACGTTGGTCAGTTGGCAATGAGTACTTGTAACGACCATCATCCATAGGAATTTTGATCAACAGCAATTCTTTAATATCACGGGATACCGTGGCCTGTGTCACCTGAAAACCGGCTTGACGCAGTGCTTCAACCAGATCATCCTGGGTTTCTATTTCATTCTGACTAATAATTTCACGTATCTTAATATGTCGTTGTCCTTTCATACATGCCTCCAGTTTAAATAGTTACCATTGATTCCCTAGCTCAGATCATCCCCATCATATACATCTTCCTCATAATCCATCAAACGGATGATCTTTACGCTGGATTCTTCCGTATCCACGTACAATATACCTTCACAACCTGGATACAACAATAAATAGTACAAAAAGCGATCCCGAATGGCGGGACCTGTGAATTCCACCGGCTGTTTACGCCTTGACGTCTTGACCAAATATCTGATCTCATCACGCTCGGCAACATAATCAACGAACAACCGACTATAATAAACGGATTCATTGACCTCAAAGGCGAGCGGTATCTTCATTTTGCCTCCGATGACTTCATACCCCTCTGCTTCAAGCAGATCTACAACCGGGGAATGCGGTATGTCGGAATTCAGCTGCATGCCTGACAAACTTACCGGTACCGGTCGATTCAGCCAATTACGCAAACCGTAAAAGAGCCATATGATTAAAATGACAGCAAGTACACCAATAACGATTGTGTCGGATTGCCCATTCATCATCGTTCACCTCGAAGACTTATTCGAGGTCCGGCAGTCAATCTCCTGTTAATAGGATCACCTTTCCAGCGAAAAGAAACTCATCCTATGATGAGTTTCCCGTAAAAGTATGAGCGGCTTCCATAGCAACTTGATGGGCAAGTGCATCGAGTGAAGCCAGATCCTTCTCTTGTTGTGATGCGTCCGGTTCTTCCAGACGCCAATGAGCGAGAAATTCGATATTGCCCTCTCCACCGGTAATAGGTGAGAAGGTTAAGCCCCGAAGATTTAAACCAAGTTCATTCGCGAAGTGAAGCATGGTTTCCAGTACTTCCTTGTGTACTTTGGGATCCCGTACCACACCAGACTTACCTACCTTCTCACGTCCTGCCTCAAATTGAGGCTTGATCAATGCTACAATATCTGCCGGCTGCTTCAGAAGAGCAAGCAAGGGCGGCAGTATAATACGCAACGATATGAAGGATACATCGATGCTGGCAAAGTTCGGCTCAGGTCCAATTAAATCCTCAGGCGTCACATAACGAAAATTGGTTCTTTCCATCACGGTAACCCGGTCATCATTGCGTAACGACCAGTCCAGCTGGTTGTATCCTACATCAATGGCATATACATGCGATGCACCATGTTGTAATGCACAATCCGTAAATCCACCCGTTGACGAACCAATATCAAGCATGACCAGACCGCTCATGTCAAGACCGAAGTGTTTAATCGCTTTTTCAAGCTTCAATCCACCACGTCCCACATAAGGATGCACTGAGCCTTTAACCTTTAGTTCAGCTTCCCGTGGTATTTTCATGCCTGCCTTTTCAATTCGTTCATTGTTGGCATACACCAGTCCAGCCATGATCGCCGCTTTTGCCTTCTCACGACTTTCATAATAACCCTGCTCGACCAGCAGAACATCAATTCGTTCTTTCGGGAGTGACATGTCTTTCTCCTATCATATAGTTAATTCATTTATTTAGGTGAAGCATTCCATTTATCAAGAAGGAAAGCGGGTTCTGGACATGCCGTAAGAGGTCTGAGCTGCCAAACTGCGCAGCTGCACACATACGTTGTCCACAGTAAGCCCAACTTCAGCCCGTTGTTCATTGATGCTGCCATGTTCAATGAAGCGATCTGGAATCCCCATAAGATTAACATGTACATCATGCAGACCCTGTTCAGCATAGAACTCAAGCACTGCGCTGCCCATACTGCCAGCTTGAGAAGCTTCTTCAAGCACAATCAGTTTGGTACCACGAATCGCGAGATCACGAAGCATTTGTTCATCCAGTGGCTTGAGGAAACGTGCATTGATTACTCCGGCTGTAATGCCTTCCTTTTTCACGGTTTCAGCTGCTTCTTCAGCAATTTGAACCATGGAACCCGAAGCGATGATGGCATAACCTTCAGATGGTCGCAGCTGTTCCCAAGTGCCGATTGGAATCGGTACGAGCTGCTCATCCATTGGAACGCCTACCACATTGTTTCGAGGATACCGGTAAGCAATAGGTCCTTCGTTATAATCAAGTGCCGTTTTCATCATGTGACGCAGTTCATTCTCATCCTTCGGCATCATAAGTACAATGTTAGGAATGTGTCTCATAAAGGCCACATCATACACGCCTTGATGCGTCTCTCCATCAGGTCCAACAAATCCCGCACGGTCAATGGCAAAGATCACATTGGCATTATGACGGCAGATATCATGCACGATCTGATCATAAGCTCGCTGCATAAACGTAGAATATACGGCAAAGACAGGCTTCAAGCCTTCCATGGCCAGTGCAGCACACATGGTTGCCGCATGCTGCTCTGCAATCCCTACATCAATCATGCGGTCCGGGAATTCCTTGCTAAAAGGAATAAGCCCCGATCCAGTCGGCATAGCAGGCGTTACAGCAACAATACGCTGGTCTTCTTTTGCAAGTTCAACGAGTGTCTGCCCGAATATTTCGGTGTACATTGGTTTGCCAACTGCCTTGAGCACCTGACCGGATTCTATTTTATATGGGGAGATACCATGCCATTTGTGTGAGTCTGCCTCAGCTGGCTGGTATCCTTTACCCTTGGTTGTGAGAACATGAACGAGAACTGGTCCCTCCACGTTATCCGCTTGTTTGAACGTCTCAATTAATTTGGGAATGTCATGTCCATCGATGGGTCCCAAATAAGTGAAGCCGAGTTCTTCAAACAAAACACCCGGAACCATCATATATTTGACGCTATCTTTAATCCAGCTTGCCGATTTGGCCAAACGGTCTCCAATGGCAGGAATCTTTTTGAGCATTCCTTCCACATCATCTTTGGCTTTTAGATAATGCCGATCGGAACGGATTTTGCTTAAATATTTATGCATCGCCCCGACATTGGGTGCAATGGACATTTCATTATCATTCAGAATGACCATCAGTTTTTTCTGCTCATGACCGATGTGATTAAGTGCCTCAAAGGCCATACCACCTGTAAGAGCTCCATCGCCAATCATGGCAATAACCTGATTATCTTCACCCTTCAAATCACGTGCAAGTGCCATACCCATGGCAGCAGACAAGGATGTACTGCTGTGTCCAGCCTCCCATACATCATGCTCGCTCTCGTTACGCTTGACGAACCCGCACAATCCATTGTGCTGACGCAATGTATCAAAACGGTCCATGCGTCCAGTAAGAATTTTATGCACATACGCTTGATGCCCTACATCGTAAATCATTTTGTCTACCGGACTGTTATAACAGTAGTGCAGGGCTACCGTGAGCTCAACCACGCCTAAATTCGGTGCCAGATGCCCCCCCGTTACGGACAATTTCTCAATCAGAAATTGCCGAATCTCTGCGGATAATAAAACAAGATCATCCGGAGACATCGATTTTAGATCACTGGGTTGTTTAATTTGTGGAAGCAGCACGAGAATCTCCCCGCTTTCCTAGATTGTTTGATTAAGTGGATAACACTTTTTAAACTGAATTTTATTAAATCACATTAAATCATTATAACATAAAAGAACAGGAATCATAATTTACGGCTTCATACTCCAGATTGCGAGCTTTTTCGCCAGCAAGATAAGTGAATTGAACCATTATTATGTATCCGTTACGTCAAACGTAATCACCGTGCAAAAAGCACATTAACATTATTACACCGATCTGAATCTTACGAAACAGCCGCAGGGCAGTTTCATTTACTTTTAGACTAATGATCTCTGCGCATTAAATAATCTGCAATTTCCATCAACCGCGATGAATCTGATAGCTCTGCTCTGCCGAGGGCCTCTTTTGCAGATTGGGTCAAGGACTTCACCTGTTCTTGAGACGCTTCCATACCTATGAAAAATGGATAAGTCACCTTTTGCTGATTTACATCACTTTGGGTTTTCTTGCCCATTTTTTGCTCATCGCCAGTCAGATCAAGGATATCGTCCTGAATCTGAAAAGCAAGACCAAGATCACGCCCGAATACACGCAGTGCATCAAGTTGTCCTTCTGTTGCACCACCAATACGGGCACCAGCCAGCAATGAAAACACGATCAAATCACCGGTTTTATGCAAATGAATATATTGCAGTTGTTCCAGATTCGTCATCCCTTGCTCACCTTCCATATCGGCTACTTGCCCACCAACCATGCCACGGGCACCAGCCAGTTCGGAAAGATCCTCCATAATAGAAAGCAAGGCTTCTGCCGGCACACCGTTCTTGCGGCCTGCTTGCACTACACTATAGAACGCATGAGTCAACAAAGCATCCCCTGCAAGAATAGCGGTGGCTTCACCATAAACCTTGTGATTCGTTAATTTTCCCCGACGATAGTCATCATTATCCATTGCAGGCAGGTCATCGTGGATAAGTGAATAAGTGTGTACCATTTCCACGGCGCAGGCTACCGGAAGCGCAGCTGCACGTTGTGATCCGAGGGCTTCCGCCGCAGCGACGACCAGAAGAGGACGGAGGCGCTTGCCTCCAGCCATAAGAGAATACTGCATCGCATCACGCAGGGATTGAGGCACATCCCAGTGAACTGGGAGAATCTCTTTTAAAGCTTCCGTAACCTCATCTGTTGTCTGTTGGAGATACTGTTCAAAGGAAAGACGACTACTCATTGCCTTCACCGCTCTCAACTTCCGAAGTTCCGAACGGCTTTTTCCGAAGTTCCCCATCTTCTTCTACGATCATTTCAATCTTGCGTTCCACTTGTTCCAGCTTGATTCCGCATAACTGGGAGAGTTTCATTCCTCGCTGAAACAGATCAATGGCCTGTTCTAATGGAACATCCCCATGTTCCAGCTGAGCTACGATATCTTCAAGTGCCGCCATTGCCTCTTCAAAATTCAGTTCCGGTTCATTCGCCATGGATGTTGTCATCCTCCTTCATTCCCCAAACCTGACAGTCCAGCTGTCCGTCTGTTAATTTAATCTTAATTGAATCTCCAGGCTGCACTTCCTTCAACGATTTGATCAGTCTTTGCTCCTGCTCGTCATACACCAGACTATATCCGCGTGACATGACTTTTAGCGGACTTAGAGCATCGAGGTGGCGCACGGAAGATTTCCATTGCTGCTGCTTCGATCTGACGATAGACCTCATCGCAAGTTCAAGCTGACGCCGCGCTGCGGCATTTTCCCGTTGAGCCGTATTCACCTGTTCGCGTGGATTGAACCGCTGCAGTGCAGCACGCAGACGCTCCTGTTTCTCCGCGGTCCATTTCATTCGGGTATCTACTGTTCTCAACAGCCGCTGATGCAGCATGTCCAATCGTTCTGTATGCTGCATCAATGTCCGTCTTGGGTGGACAAGTACCGGCGAACGCTGTAATCTTGCAAGTCGTTCACGGTTATGTGCAGCCCGTTGACGCAGACTATGCTGGAGCTGACGCTGTCTTAGCGCAATCTGGTCAAGCAGCTCTGCACGGTTTGGCACAGCCAGTTCAGCAGCCGCTGTTGGCGTCGCAGCCCGCAGGTCTGCTGCAAAGTCTGCAATGGTAAAATCAGTTTCGTGTCCGACTGCAGAGATCACAGGGATATCTGAATCAACAATGGCTCTGGCGACCATCTCTTCATTAAAAGCCCACAGTTCCTCCAGTGATCCCCCGCCACGGCCTACAATCAGCACGTCCGCTTCACCAAGGAGATTCAGGTTGCGAATGGCTTTTACGATTGAAGGTGCTGCGCCTTTACCCTGGACCAGAACAGGATATAGAAGCACTTTCGCAGAAGGGTATCTGCGCTGCAATGTAATCATGATATCCCTTACCGCTGCTCCTGTAGGAGACGTAACTACACCGATCGTTTTGGGATACCGAGGAATAGTACGTTTCCTGGACGAAGAGAAAAGCCCCTCATCCTCGAGTTTCTTTTTCAGTTGCTCATAAGCCAGATAGAGGCTTCCGATCCCATCAGGCTGCATCTGAGTAGCGTAAAATTGATATTGACCGTCCCGCTCATAAACCGATACATTACCACGAGCAATAACCCTTGCACCCTCCTTTGGCACAAAGGGCAATCGCTGATTGTGGGACGCGAACATAATAGCCTTAATCCGGCTGTCCTTATCCTTCAATGTAAAATACATATGGCCGCTAGAGTGATGTGTGAAGTTGGATATCTCCCCACGCAGCCAGACGTCCGACAGGACCTGATCGGATTCCAATTTCATTCGGATATACCGATTCAGGTCTTTGATGGAGTAGATCTGCCGATCTGCCACAGATGTACCTAGGCCAATCCGTGAGCGCGTTTGGCAGCGATCAGTGTATTTTGCATCAGCATGGTGATCGTCATTGGTCCAACGCCACCCGGAACTGGAGTAATAGGACCGGAAACTTCCTTCACACTTTCAAAATCCACGTCTCCAGCCAATTTACCATTGTCCAAACGGTTCATACCCACATCGATGACTACAGCACCCGGTTTCACATAATCGGCATCCACGAAGTTTGCACGACCGATCGCTACGACCAATATGTCGGCTTGACGTGTAATTTCTTTCATGTTTGCCGTACGTGAATGACACATCGTTACGGTTGCATTCTCACGTTGAAGCAGCAAAGATACCGGTTTACCCACAATATTGCTGCGTCCGATTACAACAGCATGCTTACCCGACATTTCCAATCCTGTCCGCTTGATCAGTTCAATCACTCCAGCAGGTGTACATGGCAGCAAACTGTCATCGCCGATCACAAGGTTACCCACATTGACCGGATGGAAACCGTCCACATCTTTTTCAACCGCTATTGCATCAATAACAGCTTTCTCCTCAATATGCTTCGGTAATGGAAGCTGAACGAGAATCCCGTTGATCGAGCTCTGATTGTTCAGCTTGTCCACCAGAGCCAGCAAGTCCTCTTGGGACGTACCTGCATCGAGACGATGTACTTCAGAGTAAAAACCGAGATCGTGACAAGCTTTTTCCTTATTTCGCACATAGACTTGGGATGCCGGATCTTCCCCGACGAGCACAACAGCCAGACCAGGCACAACCCCCTGTTCGCTAAGCTGCTTTACTTCTTCAGTTATGCCTGCGCGGATCTCCTGGGACACTTCTTTACCGTTAATAATAGATGCTGTCATTGTACTCTCTCTCCCTTATGTGAACATTTAATAAGTAACTCGCTATTTTAGGACAATTTCGCTTTAATCGTGTCAACTTCCTGGATCATGCGTCCAAGTACACCGTTAACGAACTTCCCGGATTCTTCTGTACCAAAATGCTTGGACAATTCAATCGCTTCGTTGACCGACACTTTCGCCGGAACGTCATCACGAAATACCATTTCATAAGCGGCCAGCCGCAAGATCTGACGGTCTACCCGAGACAGACGGCTAATTTGCCAGCCCTTGAGATAATCCACCAGCAATCCGTCGATGGCTTCCTTATGATTCCATGCTCCTTGAACAATTTCCGTTACATAACTGCGCATTACATCTGCATCGTGAATAACGACTTCCGTTTCATTTTCCTCTGCCGCTTCGTTAATCAGCATATTTACAGCTTCAGCTGCACCCACTTCATTCATTTCCATCTGATACAGACTTTGTATCGCAATTTCCCTTGCCAAACGTCTTTTCATGTCCTGCCTCCTGCAGCGCTCATCCGAGCGTCATCATGCTTATTTTAAAATAAAAGAACCATTCACGCACCATGTTTGTGATGCGAAATGAAGTGGCCTTTACGATATGGTTATTGTTATCCCTTTTCACAAAAAAACCTGCAGTACGTTTCCTCCAAAAAACGGGCATATTAAACTAAGCTCTTTTCGGAAGAAACATATTGCAGGGTTCAGGTGGCTCACTTAAACGGACGCCAGCGCTCTCCAAGCCATTGTCCCCATTCCCTCCAAGGAATGAACAAGCCCAGCTTCGAATCGCTTCGTCTGCCTAATGTATAACCGATGAACACCAAAAGTGCAAAGAACAACATATCCCAAAACCCGGTAAACAAATAAAGAAATCCAAAAAAGATGCCGCCCACAATTCCGGTTATCCGGCCTCTGTGACTATCCCAAATCTCTCTCCACAGCATCAGTGAAACTCACCTCATTCCACTCGACTCTTGTAGTTAGGCGACTGGGTAACATTGGCAACATACACGGTTACATTCGAAACCGGGATCCCCGTAATCTCGTGTACATGATCATGTATGGCCTTTTGCAAATCCGAACTCAGCGTTGGAATTGGCGTCTCGCCATCGACCACTGCACGGATCATAATCTCCAATCCCGACTCAACCACACGAATACGTGCCTTAACATCGCGTACTCCCCGGAAGCGGGAAGTTGCTTTCAGGCAGAGATTTTCAATGGTCTCCATTGAGATCTGCACATCACCGTATTCCGTACGCTGATCTACAGATGGCAACGAAGCCCGCCCACGCCGTACCGAGATGTAAAAAAAGCGCAAACTCAGGATAAACAAAATCGCAGCTGCAACAACGGCTGCAACAATGACGTTCTGTTCCTGCTGGTAATTCAATTCGTAAGGCAGTACTCCACTAATGAGTAGAATGACAACTGCCGATATTGCTCCAACGCTTATGCTGTATATAAACAACAGAAGCCGATCCAGTATTTTCGCCACGAACTGCACAGCCTCCCTTGCTCACTAACGTTGCTGTAACCTGAACATATGCATATCATGTCAACACGTTCTATCCATATGTCCTAATGGAAGATGAAGACATGTCCAAGACGGGATAACCCCCGGCAGTCATGCCGGGGGAATCTGTCTTCTTTTATTTTACACGCTGACTGTTCAGGTCAATCTCTTCCACTTTTTCAGTGCTTTTGAACTGAACGTCATGAATGTGCACATTAACTTCGTTCACATTCAATCCAGTCATATTCTCAATGGAGCGTTTAACATTTTGTTGGATTTCAGTAGCTACTTGGGGAAGACGATAACCATACTCGATGATAACCGACACATCCACTGCAGCCTCGCGTTGGCCCACTTCCACTTTAACGCCCTTGGAGAGGTTTTTGCGACCAAGCAATTCAGCAAATCCGCCAGCGAAACCACCGCTCATGCCCGCTACTCCTTTAACTTCTACCGTAGCCAGCCCAGCAATTACTTCAATGACTTCAGGTGCGATCTGGATTTCACCGATATCCGTTCGTTCAAATTCTGTCGGTAGTGTACTCATAACTGTTCAACACACCTTTCGCGTAATAAGTTTGCGGCCATCCGTCAGGGCGCTGTCCTACAGGCTTGATGGCTATGAACACCCTGCCGGTCCGGGCTATTCCGGAACCCCTGCAAGCAAACTTCACCACGATAAGTGTGGGCTTATCCCTTGCAGGAGACATGCGCTCTTATTATTACATACTATATCATTTGGGCTAGATTATGACAAACAAGCCCAATATGCTTGTTAAATCTCGTTTTCCTCGAGGAATTTAATATCAAAATCGCCCCGAATGAACGTTGGATGTTCCAGCAATTTCTGATGGAAAGGAATCGTCGTTGAGATGCCTTCAATGGCAAACTCAGCAAGCGCACGTTTCATCTTGGCAATCGCCTCTTCCCTATTCGCACCCCACACAATCAATTTAGCGATCATGGAGTCATAAAACGGAGAAATCGTGTAGCCCGGATAAGCTGCGCTATCCACGCGGACACCTGGACCACCTGGTGCAAGATAAAAACCGATTTTACCTGGTGAAGGCATAAAATTGCGATCCGGATCTTCAGCATTGATACGGCATTCAATTGACCATCCGTTGATGACAACGTCTTCCTGACGGAATGAGAGCGGGTTGCCTTCAGCAACCGAGATCATTTCACGAATCAGATCCACACCTGTCACCATTTCGGTAACGGGATGTTCCACTTGAATACGCGTATTCATTTCCATGAAATAGAATTCTCCGTTAGGGCTGAGCAAAAACTCAAGTGTTCCTGCACCGGAGTAATCCACAGCCAGTGCTGCACGAACCGCAGCCTCGCCCATCCGTGTACGTACTTCCTCATTCAGCACTGGACAAGGTGCTTCTTCCACCAGCTTCTGACGACGGCGTTGAACAGAACAATCACGCTCGCCAAGGTGTACTGCGTTTCCATGCTTGTCGGCAATGATCTGAATCTCGACGTGTTTCATACCTGTCAGGAATTTCTCCAGGTACACCCCGCCGTTGCCAAAAGCCTTTTGCGCTTCCTGCTGAGCAGCTGTAATCTGTTTGATCAGGGCTTCTTCATCTTCTGCGATACGAATACCCTTACCTCCGCCACCTGCAGTAGCTTTGATAATAACAGGGTAGCCGATATCCCGGCCAAGCATGATCGCTTCTTCCATGCTTTCGACAAGACCATCGGATCCCGGAATAACAGGAACGCCCGCGTCTTTCATCGTTTGCTTGGCGACAGCTTTGTCACCCATCTTGGTTATCGCTTCAGGGGAAGGACCGATAAAGGTGATGTTGCAGGAATCACAAATTTCCGCAAAATCGGCGTTCTCCGCAAGGAATCCATAACCAGGGTGTATTGCGTCACATTCCGTCAATGTCGCCACACTCATCAGGTTGGTGAAATTGAGATAGCTGTCTTTGGACAACGTAGGCCCAATACAATAGGCTTCGTCTGCAAGACGTACATGCAGAGAATCCTTGTCCGCTTCCGAATAAACCGCAACTGTCGAAATACCGAGCTCACGACAGGCACGAATAATGCGTACCGCGATCTCTCCACGGTTCGCAATCAGTATTTTTTGAAATTTCATTTCGTTATTGTCCTCCTTCGAAGCTCAAGCGGTTGCCGCTCTCCGGCGATTTACCGTTATTCCGGTTTAACCAGGAACAGGGGCTGTCCATACTCGACCAGCTGTCCGTTCTCAACCAGCACTTCAACGATTTCTCCCTTGATGTCGGCATCAAGCTCGTTCATCAGCTTCATCGCTTCAATGATACATACCGTTGTTTTATCAACAACCTTATCACCAACGCTTACAAAAGGACCCGCTTCCGGTGAAGAAGCTCTGTAAAAAGTACCCACCATCGGGGATACAATTTTATGTAAATGGCTTGTAGTATCCACTTGCGGAGCAGCTTCTGTTACGACTGCAGCAGGTTGTTGTGCCTGCGGAGCAGCAATGACTTGCGGTTGAACCGCTGCTGCCTGAACGTATTCGGTTTTACCCGGTTTGCGGATCGACAGACGTGATCCTTCATTTTCAATTTCCAACTCCTGAACGGAACTTTCATCCACCAGTTTGATCAGTTCTTTGATCTCACTCAATTTAAACATTTCCATTATTCACTCCTTCGGCATCATGCCAGTCTCACTAGGACGGTCATATGGCTTTATGTATTATATCATAATCGTTAAAAATGGAAAGAGCCCGAGACTTTAACAAGCTCCCGGGCACTTCTCCATGGATCAGATTACTGTTCCGTCACGTATTGCACGCTGATTCTGTTTTGCGTAACCGCGAGCTCTTTCATGACCAAGTCCACGATAGAAACGGCTTGCTTAACGTCCAGTTTTTCACTAAGCACGACTACTTTATACTTGTCCGCATCTTCTTGTACGATCGCATTGGCGAACTGTTGGGACAGCGTTTCTTCAATGCCGTTAATTTTGGCTTCTTTTTCCTCCAATGCACGGAGTTCTTCCGTCGCTTTCGCGTTTTCCTCTGGGGTTTTGCTCAGATCGCCGGCAATGGTCATAAGTTCCTCATACTTGCGATTGTTGCTCTCTTCACGCTGCCATTGATAATTTTGAAACTGACTGCTTGCAGATGCCGCCGTATTTTGTTCTTCCATCTCTTTCAGTACTTCTTCATCCGTTTTGGTTGCACTTCCCTCTGTCTGACTGCTGGCATCAGGTGTAGCGGTCGTTCCTTTATCTGCTTCTTCATTCGATTCAGCCTTGTTCTCACCTGACTCTGTTGCTGGAGTTTGCTCTGTTTCAGCAGCCTGCTGTCCTTCTGCAGCCGCAGGATTCTCCGTTTCCTCGGAAGCTGGCTGGCCTGCAGGATCAGAACCGGTTACTTCACCTTCGTTCACAACTTCATTGACAACCAAACCTTCTGTAGGATCAAGAATGCCGGCGGTCTCTTTGACTTCCCCCTGATTGATACCATCCACTTGCTGGCTCTCCGCCACTGGGGCATTAACTGGACCAGAGTCCTCTGTGAACAGATAATATGCGGACAAAATGACCATCAGACTCAGCATAGAAACGAGCCATACCGTTTGGCGTTTGTTATTCATTAGAACTTCCTCCTCAAATTAGCTTGATTCGTATAATAACTGGGCCATTCCACTTGGATTGCACTTGACTAGTCCTGTTTACGAGGCACAACCGATATTCGGTATGCAGCGACATTCAGTCCTTTTTCCACGGCATCGGTTATCAAATCCTTCACGACCTTGTTTTCGGCACCTTTGGCAACGACGAGCACCCCCCTGATCTGTGGTTTGAGCTTTTTCGTAACAATCGGTGTCTGATCCCCTGAAATTTCATAAGTAATGATCTCGCCATCGCGGGTATATTGGGTCATGTGCCTTTTGCCTCCGTTTGCATCCGTCTCCTCAGTCAGCTGCTGCGAATCTTTTACGTTTCGTTGCACGACCAACTCCTCGGTTGAATCGACAGTGACCATGACATCCACCGTTCCTACACCAACGATGTTTTCAAGTACACCCTTGATCTTGTCTTCAAATGCGAATTCTATGGCCTGAAACGGATTTTGATCTGCCGGATCAGTTGGTAAAGACGCCATCGATGCAACCGGATCCGGGGGTTCTCGTCCGATGTTCTCGGAATCAATCTTTTTCACATTGACGAAGGAGTTAAACAGCATAATGCCTACTCCGATCAGGCCCAGAATGATGAGCCAGCGGAACGTCTGGCTTCGTCTGGCTCCGCCTTCCCCACCACCGAGCAGGCCTTCAATCTTTTTAAGCCATTGCTTCATCGGATACCCTCCTTTTTTTACAACGCCTGAGCGCTTTTCTGTTCCTTCACCTGTACGTTGGTGGCATCAATATCCCACTTTTCGGTGAGTAGTGTAATAATTTGGACAGCTCGCTCGGAGCGGGACGTCCCCTGTTCTTCTTGATCATTGCCTCCAGATGCTCCATTCACAGGTTCAGATACGGTCCCATTCGTTTCATCCTGGCCCAGAGAACCTTCATTGGCTGCGTATTGGTTAGCATTCTCTTTTCCCACCTCAATCTGTACTTCAGGCACCTCTACCTGTCCAATCTCGATTGGCTTCGGAGATGAAGCTGCTTCAGAAGAATCCCCAGCTTGTTCAGATCCAAACACCGGACTGGAGTTTACCCCTGTACCTTGCTGTTCAGCATCATTTCGCTTCCCACTCCCAGGAGGGGACATTTGCACGACGACACTTTTAATCACGGGCAGATCCCCTGCGGAAGAAGCTTCTGTATCGGCCTGGCGTTTGGGCATGACCAACTGGACTTCAACGGATTGAACCCGTTCTCCCGTCGTTTCCTCGATCTGCCCTTTCATCACACTCGCGAGTTCCCGTGCCGTCCACTGCAAGGATTGTTCCTGCTCATTCGATTGCAGCTGCCTGCCTTGAGCCAAGATCTGTTCCAGTGTGACATTCCCTTCCGATGGAGATTCCATGGCTGTCATGGCCCGCTTCAGTTCACCAACCGGATCACTCCGCAGTAGCTTGGTAATGGGAGACAGGAGCGTTAGGAGGATAAGGAGGCTCAGCACAAGCTTGACGTAACGCTCCATGGAGCGGTTGGGTAACAGCATATCCACGAATGTTGCCAGCAGTACGATCATGATCAATTCCCGGAGCCAAGTGCTCAGCCACCCCATCCTTCCAGCTCCTTTCCCGGGATCACCTGCTCATCTCATCATGATTGTCAGGTTGCCCGCAGTAAGCAGTATCGTAATTGCCAGAAAAAACATCAATCCCACGGCCGCCAGAGCTGCGAAGACATAAATCATCGATTTTCCGATGGCTTGCAGGCAACCAACGATCGGCGTATCACCTAACGGCTGCATGATAGCTCCCGTTATGTTGTAGATAAGGGCAAGTGTCAATATTTTCAGCGCAGGAAACGCACATAAAAACAGGATGATGATGACACCCGTTAGGCCAATGGCGTTTTTGACCAGCATGGATGCCGTGATAACCGTGTCTGTTGCATCTGCAAATGTTCTTCCCACAATGGGGACAAAATTGCCTGCGATATACTTGGCGGCTTTGAGGCTTACGCCATCTGCAACGGAGCTTGAAGCCCCTTGTACTGAGATAACCCCGAGAAACATCGTCAGTAGAATGCCGAGTAATGCAACGCTAATGTTGCGAAGCAGATCTGCCAGTTGAGTCAGCTTATATTTGTCTGATATTGAACTGACAAGGTGCAGTACAGCCGAGAAAAATAATAGCGGAAATACAACGATGTGGATCAGCGTGCTGACCAGATGTATCATGAAAATGATCAGCGGATGCGTAACAGAAACAGTAATGATGTTTCCCATGGAAGCTAGTAGCGTGAACAGTAAGGGCACCATAGCCATCATGAAGTTGACCATACCTTCAATGGCTTCCTTGGCATATCCAATGGCTACGCTAAAGCTGTTAATCGCAATGACGATGATGACCATGTAACAGATGGAGTAAGCGATTTTACTTATGTTGTTTTTCTCGAATGCGGTCTGCAGTGTTTCCAAAATCATGCTCAGCACACTCAGCATCACAATGGTGACGAGCAGTTTGCCGTTATATAAAATCTCATGCAGCATGAAAGTGCCAATGGCCACAAACACTGATTTCAGACTGAATCCCTCATTGCCCGGGATAAGCATATCCATGAAAGAAGGAGTCTTCCCATCCGGAAAAAAGCCACCATATTGCTGCATGAGCTGATCCCAATATTTCTCCACTTGATCCTTGGGAAGCTGATCGGCCTGCTGCTGCATCCATTCATCCGAGGGTGAGCTTGAGCCTGCTGCGACCTGTCCCATTATGGCAAACAGAAAACACAGCACCAGCACGATTGTAAGGCGCCATCGCTGCTTGTCTTGCATCATGTTCATTTGCTGTATGCACGCCTCCTTCTAGACCGGCATCAGCTTCATGACGGTTTCAATAATAATGCTGATGATCGGAATAGCGAGTACGAGGATCAATACCTTACCGGCAAGCTCAATCTTGGAAGCGATGCTCTCCTGCCCAGCATCTCTTACAATCTGAGCACCGAATTCGGCAATGTATGCTATACCAATAATTTTCAACACCGTTTTCAGATAGATATTTTCCATGCCTGAATTTTCGGCCAGCCGCTTGAGCACCTCAATGACAGCGCCAATTTTGCCGATGAGCAGCATGAAAATCACAATGCCTGTCGCAGCCGCAATCAGAAAGGCAAACATCGGCTTCTGTTCCTTAACGATGAGAATAAGAACTGTTGCAATCAGGGCTAGACCCACGACTTGGATAATTTCCACAGGTCACCACCATCCCGGCTTCATGACCGTTTTCATTGAAACAGAAAGATCGATTTGATCTCTTGCAGCAGGCTGTCCAGCATGCGAACAACCATAAACAATACAACGACAAATCCGATCACGGTCACCCAGTGCGCCATATCTTCCTTTCCCATTTGTTTCAGCACCGTATGAATCATCGCAATGATGATTCCAATGCCCGCAATTTGGAAAATTGCGTTCACTTCTAGATTCATGACCTTGGCACCTCACTATCGCGGCAATTTCAAAAGATCAGAATGACGATTAACGCTCCGACAAGCATCCCGAGACTGCGGCTCATCCGTTCGTATTTCATTTGATCGGCTTGAGCACGGGATTCCTCATGCATAAGTTGTTGAATGGCTAGCGAAATGTGTTTGGTCTGATCCTGACGGTCGCTGGTGCCAAGGCTGTAGCTTAATTGCAGCATGACTTCCCTCTCATCTGCTTTCATCGCTGATTTTCCCCATGCTTGTTCGATTCCGGACTGTAAACTCTCTCGTGCCGTGTGACCCAGCGGAGGCTCCATTTGCTTGGCTGCATGAAGAAACAGGGTTTTGACAGGCTCTCTGGTTTGAACTCCCATTTTCCCCATCGCATCGGGAAGTGGGGTCAGTCCGTAGTTGATCTCCGTCATCAACCGCTGCAGGGCAGCAATCAATTCTCGCAGCTGTCTAGGTCTGAGCGCATACTGTTTGGCACGGTAGAAACCCGCGAGTGTGCTGGCAAGCAGAATCATTACGGCACCCAGCATGTTAACCAAAGGCCTCACCTCCTGCCTCGGTCTGCTGAAGACCTCGCATTTTGCCATCGGCCACCTTGAAGCTCATGCCTCGGCTCGTCCGCTGCAGCTGAACATAACGCTGAAACATCTGTGCTCCGATTAAGGTGCGCAATGCAGGCCTGGAAGACAGCTCGGACAGATCCCGGCCGTGGGCAGTTGCAATAACCGAAACACCGGAATGCAGTGCCTCCATCACAGCTTCTGCATCTTCTTGCCGGCCGATCTCGTCCACAATTAGCACGTCTGGCGACATGGAACGAAGCATCATCATCATGCCTTCCGCCTTGGGACAACCATCCATAACATCGGTTCGGGGACCGATGTCAAACCCGGGTACACCTTTATAACTTCCGGCGATCTCGGACCGTTCATCCACAATGCCAACCTTAAGACGTGGCCGTAGCCCCTGAATCAGCTCACTGACACCTGTTAGCTTGGTTCCACTACTGATTTGTCTGGCCAAATCTCGCAGCAACGTCGTTTTCCCTTGCTGAGGCGGTGAGAGTATCAACGTGTGGAATACCTGTCCGCTCTTCAGATCCAACAGGTAGGGCAGGATTCGATCAGCTACCCCATGTACTTCACGAGCTACCCTGACGTTGAAACCATTAATATCACGCAAGTATTCCACTCGGCCGCCGCTGAGCACCGTTCTGCCGGCCAATCCAATTCGGTGGCCTCCCGGAATGGTGATGAATCCTTTGCGCAGTTCTTCTTCCAGCGTATAGAGCGAATGATTACTGATCAGATCCAGAAGCCGGTGTGTTACCTCTTTTTGAGGAATATAAGCTTCTTCAGGCTTCGCTGTCGTGCTGCCTTGTGCGGTAAGGAAGTGATAGGCGTTCCCAGCATTGATCTCGAGCGGCCTTCCTTCGCGGATACGTACTTCCTCCACTTGTTCCAATATAGCGGGCGGCATCCTTCCCAGAATGGTTCGAATCGGTTCCGGAAAGAGATCCTTCCAGTTCACCTTCATGAATAGGCCCCTCCAACCCTAAAATCGTATTTACCGCGTATCGGGTGCTTGTTCCTATCTCAAGTCTATGCCTGTACATTCAATTTATGACGCTGAAATCTAGCATTTCTTTCAGAACAAGCCTGAGAGTCAAATATCATAGATCCAGGCTTCTTCTAGGCACCCGTCTATATCATCATGCATATAGTGCTTGCAGACAGGTGAAATCCATTCCGGAGGGAAGACAGTACTATCTATCCCCAAATGAAGAGAGGAGTTGTGGGGAGTGCAAGTCGACGTGGTAGGCAATGTGAATGAAGTTCGAAGAATCGATATCGCAGGGCGAAGTGCCGTTGTCATCGACGTGCTGCGTACAACAAGTACAATCATTACAGCCTTGGCCTATGATGCTGCGGGTGTCATCCCGGTGGAAACCGTTCCTCAAGCCAAACAGATGACCGTTAAAGATTCGATTCGCGGAGGGGAGCGTTTCAACAAAAAAATCGCTGGATTCGAGGTGGGTAATTCCCCCTATGAATATATGACGCAGGAGATCGCGGGTAAAACCGTGATCTTGACCACTACTGACGGGACACGTGCGTTGATCAAAGCTTCCAGGGCAAGACATGTGCTGGCGGGTTCATTTCTGAACGTGCAGGCTGTTGCAGCTGCTCTCTGCCTGCTTCGTAGAGACGTTCTGTTGTTATGTGCAGGAGATCAGGATGAATTCGCACTGGAAGATGGATTGTGTGCTGGATGCATTATTGAGGAGCTGTACCGTCAGTCCCATTACCCAATCAGAGTGAACGATCTTGGCAGGGTACTGTATCAGGCTGTTGCCCAGTGCGAGGACAATTTACCGGATCTTGTCCGTGTATCTACTGGTGCGAGGCGGCTTGACAAACTGGGCAGAATGCATGATGTCACCTACTGCTCCCAATTAAACGTGCTCGACTGTGTACCAGAGATGAGAGAAGATCATCGTATGGAATTGTTTCGGGGCTTGGAGGGAGAAAGGATTTCCAAATTGCTGTAAAGCATAAAAAAGGTGTTCTGTCGCCTGGATAGCGATACAGAACACCTTTTGTTTATTTATACATAGGAATCAAATTATCTGCGAACTTGTGGACCGCCAACGACTGCCTGCTCTGCCGTGTCGAGATCATACGCTGTGTGCAGTGCTTTGATCACATCATGAAGTTTGTCACCATCGATGACGCAAGATACCTTAATTTCGGATGTGCTGACCATTTTGATGTTCACACCTTGAGAAGAAATCACTTGGAACATTTTAGCTGCAACTCCTGGATGGCTGACCATGCCAGCACCCACGATAGATACTTTAACCAAATTATCTTCCGATGTGACTTCACGGTATGGCAAACGGCTGTGAAGGCCCTCTAGGACACGCAGCGCGTTCTCGCGATCAGACAGTGCCACCGAGAATGAGAAGTCTGCTTTACCGTCCATCACACCGCTTTGTACGATAATATCGACATCAATCTGTTCAGATGCAAGTGCACCAAACACCTCGGCAAGAACTCCCGGTACGTCCGGAACTCCCAAAATACTGATACGAGCCACATTTTTGTCATAGGCAATTCCGCTTACCACGACGCCTTGTTCCATTGCTGCTTCCTCCTTCACAACCGTTCCTTCATTATGGTTAAAGCTGGATCTTACAATCAAAGGCACACCGGAGTGCTTCGCGTATTCAACCGCACGCGGGTGCAGCACTGCAGCCCCCAGATTTGCAAGTTCCAACATTTCGTCATACGAAATTTCCTTAAGCTTGCGTGCGACTTTGACAATCCGGGGATCTGTCGAATAGATTCCGTCTACATCGGTATAGATCTCACACGCATCCGCCTTGATGGCTGCTGCCAGCGCTACTGCCGTTGTATCCGATCCACCGCGACCAAGTGTTGTAATTTCTCCATCTTCGGTCATGCCCTGGAATCCTGCAACGATTACAATATTGCCGTCAGCAAGCGCTTCATTCACACGTTCCGGATGGATATTATTAATTCTTGCTTTTCCATGTACCGGTTCAGTACGGAAGCCTGCTTGCCATCCGGTAAACGAAATTGCCTTACGTCCCAGTGCCTGAATAGCCATGGATAATAGTGAAATCGAGATCTGCTCTCCTGTGGTCAGCAGCATATCCATTTCCCGCGCAGGCAATTCACTGTTCAGCAGCTTCGCCTGATCAATCAGATCATCTGTCGTGTCTCCCATAGCCGAAACCACAACCACACACTGATGTCCTTCATCAGCTTTCTCTACAACACGTCCGGCTACACGCTTCATGCGTTCCGTATCTCCGACCGAGCTGCCCCCAAACTTCATGACGTACAATGACAACGCAAATCCACTCCCTACCTTGTGCAGTATGCATAATTATGTCCATCGCCATTATTCTCTCCGAAAAATGACTTTAACCCAGTATATTACGAAAGTGACTGATAGGCTAATCTTTTTTCGAAAAAACCCTCTGCCAAATCATTGGCAAAGGGTCGAAATCATTGTGTATTTTGCTTACACCCCATGAAAGTTACGCGCGGGAAGAGTATTTACCTTCACGAGTATCAATCAGCAGTACATCGCCTTCGTTGATGAACAATGGCACTTGTACGTTCAGGCCAGTTTCCACTTTAGCGTTTTTGGTAGCACCTTGAGCAGTGTTACCTTTTACGCTTGGCTCAGTCTCGATAACTTTCAACTCTACGCTTGTCGGCAGGTCAATACCGAGGATCTCACCTTGGTAGCTAACGATTTTTACGTTCATGTTTTCTTTCAGGAAGTTCAATTCCCATTCCAGTTGGTCACTTGTCAGTGTGAACTGATCGTATGTTTCGTTATCCATGAACGTGTGCTCTGTACCACTTGCATACAGGTAAGATACACCACGGTTTTCAATGATGGCACGGCCAATCGTTTCACCCGCACGGAATGTTTTTTCAACTGTGTTACCGTTACGCAGGTTTTTCAATTTGGAACGTACGAAGGCAGCACCTTTACCTGGTTTTACATGTTGAAAATCCAACACTGTGTAGATGTCATTGTCTACTTGTACCGTCAAACCTGTTTTAAAATCGTTTACTGAAATCACGAAAAATCCCTCCTGATATGGTTGAAAAGTAGGCGATATATGGCGATGAGTTATTTATAGGTGGGTTCATTGCTGAATTGCTAACCATGTGCTACGTGGCCGTTACGAGTTCGGATCGTTCCTCTGATCGCTGTTGTCTCCTCATTTTCTTAATTAGACTTTACTAAGGTTGAAAATGAGGAGACAAACGCGAACGCTTCGCTTCTTCAGAATCGATTCCGCCCCTTCACTACTTTTGCAATAATCCAGAACAATCAGCAATAATCTGTACCTACAAAATAAAAAACGTCTTATATCGCTAGTGGCTAGAATGTTAGCCGATAACGGTGAACTTCTTGTCCGACTTCGTTAAGATATGAATGCCTGTTTCCGTGATAACCACGTCATCCTCAATACGTACGCCGCCAAGTCCATCAATGTAGATTCCCGGTTCAACGGTTACCACCATGCCCGGTTTCAACACATCGTCACTTAGTTTGGACAAGCGCGGAGCTTCGTGGACTTCCATACCCAGGCCGTGGCCTGTGCTGTGTCCGAATTGATCTCCATATCCGTATCCTGCAATGATATCACGTGCCAGCGCATCTGCTTCCCGTCCGGTCATGCCCGGTTTCAGGTTTTCAAGCGTATGTAACTGGGCTTCCAGTACAATATCATAAATTTTACGCAGCTCTGGTACAGGTGTACCCGTTGCAATCGTGCGTGTCAGATCTGAACAGTATCCGTCAAGCAATGCACCGAAGTCAAATGTAATTAGCTCATTTTGTCCGATGACCTTGCTGCTCGCTACGCCATGTGGCATTGCGGAACGTTCACCCGAGGCTACAATGGTGTCGAAGGAAGAGGATGTCGCTCCATGCTTGCGCATGAAAAACTCCATTTCCAAATCCACTTCACGCTCAGTCATGCCCGGTTTGGCAAACTGCAAAACGTGGCTAAACGTAGCATCGGCGAGATCAGCAGCTTTTTGCATTACAGCGATTTCATTCTCATCCTTGAAGATGCGAAGTTGTTCCACGATGCCGGATACAGCTTTCAATTCAATAGATTGAAGTGCTTCAGCATAAGCGGAGTGCGTGCCAAATGTGACCGTATCCTGCTCGAAGCCAACCTCTTTGATGTTTGCTGATGCCAGCAGTTCCCGCACCGATTCCATCGGTTTTGGTCCATGCTCCACAACGGTAAATCCTTTTGCTTGCTGTGGTGCCTGTGTCATATAACGAAAATCAGTCAGCAGATAGGCTTCCTGTTCCGTAATCAGCACATATCCTGCTGACCCTGTAAAGCCCGTCATGTAACGACGGTTGATCGGGTTCGTAATCAGCATTGCGGTGAGTTCGCGCTCACGCATGGCCTCACGCAACTTATTTACTCGTTTGTTTTCCATCGGTAACCCTTCTTTCTCTCACATTCCCGGGTCCCCGGCTCAGGTTTGTTTGTCCAGATGACGCACGAGAGCCAGCAGCCCCAGTTCATAGCTTACTTCGCCAAATCCGGCAATCTGCCCGATTGTTTCTGCAGCAATCACTGAATGATGTCTGAAAGCTTCGCGTGCATGAATGTTGGATAGATGTACTTCCACGGTAGGCACTTTTACTGCATTAATCGCATCACGTATAGCATAGCTGTAATGGGTGAACGCTCCGGCATTAAGCATGATTCCGTCTGCATCGTCCATCGCTGCATGAATACGATCAATGATGTCTCCTTCGTGGTTGGATTGATAAAAAGCGATGGAGACGCCAAGCTCCTCAGCCTGTCTGCGAATCTTGTCCTCAATATCCTTCAGACTAAGCGTTCCATAGATGCCAGGTTCACGTATACCGAGCATGTTCAGGTTCGGGCCATTGATCACAACAATCCGTTTCATAGCTGCTCCATCCTTTCTGCAAATAACCATCTGCTATTTTAACACAGCCATTGCCGGATTGAGAAGCTTTTTTGCGGCTATGCTCCCGCTTTCTCGGGCTCGCGTTTCCGTTCATCCGTGTACTCCATGGCTACGGTATAGCCGATAAACAGCCCCCATAGCAAAAAGAAGCAAAATTCAGTGATAATGGAATCCCAAGTTAGACGGTTTATCGGCTTCACCATGTCCAGTTTGGGCCCAACCAGTACAAAGATGATAAGCCACCAAACGATCCCGTAAGCAATACCGGGCAAGGGGCCCTTCCATTTTCTCAGTGTATATGTGTATATCAGTGCAGCCACAATGGAAAACAAAATAAAAAACAACCAGCCTGTCAGATGCCCTGCAGCGGTATAGATGTACTCATGTTTGAAAAAGGGTTCTGCCAAAAAGCCTAACGGGACGATACTGAAGTGAAGCAGGTAGTTTAGCCAATGTATGCCTCCCCATATAAAACCTGCAAAGAAACCAAGCTCCACAGCAAAGGGGAACGGCTTGGTATAATAATGCTGCCCCTGGCGCTGTTTCGAGCGTGTGCCCTTGTTCGCATGACTTTTCACATCCCCATGCTTCGAATCCACATGAGATGCGTGTCTATCCGTATATTCTGCCATCTATATTCTCCTTTGCCTCGGTCTTCTGTGCGCGCTAAAACCAGATTTCAATCATTCTCTACCGGGTAGTATGTTCAGAACAGGACAAACTTAACAACAACATCTCAAGGTTTGTCCCTGAAACTAGAAATCGGTCTCAAAATTCGATACAATAGGGATATCAAACTACCTTTGAACCAGAGGGTATAGAACAGAATAGGAAGGTGAATAATTTGCCTCAACAATCCAAGCCTGTCAGCTACGGGGGGCAAGCTGTCATTGAAGGCGTAATGTTTGGCGGTAAACATGTCAACGTTACAGCTGTTCGAAGAAAAGACGGCGAAATTACGTATCTGGAAGTTCCCAAGCAAGACAAGACCTGGGTCATGAAATTGCGGCGGATTCCGTTACTGCGCGGGATTGTCAGCATTATAGATTCAAGTGTCAAAGGAAGCAAACATCTTAATTATTCTGCTGACGCTTATGCTGATGATGAACTCGAACCTGAAGAGAAGGCGAAACAAAAAGAAAAAGAAGGTTCCGGCTGGAGCCTTAGCATGATTATTGGTGTTACCGCGGTAGCCATTCTATCTTTCCTTTTTGGTAAAATTGTGCTCACGCTGCTTCCTGTCGTCATTGAGAATTTTTTGTTTAAAAATGCATTCGACAATCAGTTTTTGCATAATTTACTGGAAGGCGGCATTAAGCTGATTCTGCTACTTGCCTACCTATGGCTGATCTCACAGACGCCAATGATTAAACGACTATTTCAATACCACGGGGCGGAGCATAAGGTCATTAGTGCTCATGAAGCCGGTGAGGAACTTACACCTGAGAATGTTCAGAAATACAGCCGACTGCACTACCGCTGTGGAAGCAGCTTTATCATGCTTACGGTGATTATCGGTGTTTTCCTGTATTCCCTTTTCACCTACGACAACCTTTGGGAACGGATGGGACAGCGCTTGCTGTTATTGCCTGTTGTCCTCGGGATTTCATTCGAACTATTGAAGCTCACCAACTCGGTGCGTGACATTCCCGTACTGCGTTATCTCGGATACCCTGGACTTTGGCTGCAATTGCTCACTACCAAAGAGCCAACCAACGAACAGGTGGAAGTGTCCATCGCTTCATTTAACCGCATGCGTGAACTGGATGCCAAGCTTGCCAATGTATCAGCTACGTCCGAAGTACCTGTTGCAACACTCGATCCTGTGAAAGGGTGATTGATATGAACAAGCAGGCGGTCATGACTATCGTTTTTTGGGCGGCCATTGCTCTTGCTGCATTTGGAATAATAAGCACACTTGGAGACAGAGGAATACTCGGATTTATTATACCTCTTGTAGTACTCGGTGGTATATTCTTGCTCTATAAGTTCCCACCCAAGCGTTGGGCTCGCAAAACCAAGCCTAAGATCAAACCTTCAGCACGTACCATGGCTAAAATGAAGGCTCAATCCGGGTCCGGAGTAAGAAAAAGCAGCGGTTCCTCCAAAAAACGGAAAGATTATCCCTTTCATGTCATTCAAGGAAATAAGGGAAAAAGCGATGACGATATTCCCAAGTTTCACTAGTTCTTATCTGCAAAGTAAAAAGCACTGCTTCGTAACATGAAGCAGTGCTTTTATTTGGTTATACTGGCGTTAAAGTCGGCGTTTGAGTTTTTTTCCGCTCTTCTCTTTTTTGTTTATCCAACTGCTCACCATAGAACTTTGTGTTCCATCGACTGAAATACTCCGTACCTGCTGCAACACCCGATAAATATAATGCAGTACTCTCCTGCACGGACAGATTAAACTGTGTTGGCTTAACGCCAAGGGTTGGTATTTTAATCGTTCGGAAACGGTTAATCTGCTCAATATAACGCTCGTCATGCGCTGTGAGCATCGTCTCAACTAATGCCTGAAGCATGCTTAAAGGACCTTTGATTCTGCTAGGCTCCCCCTCCGTCTTGCCAACCAACTTGAAACCAATCGTGGGAATGATGTCTCCATCGAGCGCTGTTCGTTCCCCGTCAAACAGCCATAAGGGAAAATTACTAAGCAATCCTCCGTCCACGACATACACGAACTGATCGGGAAAACGCATGCCTTTGGACATCACAGGCGATCTGCGTATAGCCACCGGATCGAAAAAATAGGGAATACTGCAGCTCATTCTTACAGCCTTGGCTACTTCGAACTTATTAGGATCAATACCGAAACGCCGTATATCATCTGGGAGTACCAGTATAGTCCCGTTCGAGATATCCGATGCAGTAATCAGAAGCTTACCTGGTGGCAGGTCTGCGAATGTTCGGATTCCTTTTTGCTTGAGCATGTTCCCAATCCATGATTCAAGTGCTTCACCCGAATATAAACCTTTTTTCAAAAACAGCCTTGCTGCTGGTCCAATCCAGCGTATATCGAATATAGGTGAACGCCGCAGCAATGATGCAAATGGCGTATTCTCAATGATGGATTTCATCTCTTCTGCGCGATATCCTGCGGCAATCAATGAAGCTACAATCGATCCGGAGGACGTCCCTGCAACACGATTGAACTGGACTCCATAGTCCTGTGCACTCTGCACGGCACCTGCAAGCGAAATCCCCTTTACGCCTCCGCCTTCAAACACCCCATTGATTAACATATTAAAAAACCCCCGTTCTCCAGGCAGTCCATTCCTACTGCCACTCTATGAGAACGAGGGTTGGTCATATTACGCTAAAATGAACTAAAGTCCATAATATACTTTTAATTTCGCAATCAAGCCCAGCGGATTCTTCGTCAAATACTGCGAACTAAAGTAAATGTCGCCTTTGATCGTATCGTATTTCTCATTGTACACGAGCTGATCAATAATTTCCTGGGAAGTCTGCCAGCCTATTTCAGGCGTCCCCAGCTTGTAAGGCGAGTGCCCAATATACAGCTTAACGTCGGTATTAGCGACTTCGTTTGCCCACCAGTCAACCACTTTGTCATAGCGTGCTGCACTTAACGTCATGCTCCAGTATACTTGCGGTGCAACATAGTCAATCCACTCCTGTTTGATCCATGTACGCACGTCCGCATTCATGCTGTCATAGGCAGTTACTCCCGCTTTGGTATCGGAACCTGTGATGTCGACAGCTTTATTGCGCCATACACCAAAAGGGCTGATTCCATACTCTACGCCAGCTTTTACTTGGTGGATGCTCTCACCCAGCTGTTTAACAAACTGATTGATGTTATCCCGTCTCCATTCGGCACGGTCTTTGGTATTCAATGTGTTGTAGGCCTTAAAGGCAGCGTCATCGTTAAACGTTACGTTAGAAGGATAAAAGTAATCGTCGAGGTGAACACCATCAATATCATATTGGTTTACCACTTCCATAATGGTATCGATGATATGCTGTCTGGCTTCCGGAATTCCTGGATTAATATAAAGTTTACCAGATGCATTCACGATCCAATCCGGATGCAATTTGGACACATGATTGGCAGCAAGTCCGGTTGTGCTCGCCGAGTTGGTTGCCCGGAACGGGTTAAACCAGGCATGGAACTCCAGACCGCGTTTGTGAGCCTCCTCAATCATGAAGGCAAGCGGGTCGTATCCTGGATCCTTGCCCTGAGTCCCTGTTAGCACACTATTCCATGGTACAAGACCTGAAGGATAGATGGCGTCTGCATTGGCTCGAACCTGAACAAATACGGCATTGATTCCCATGCTTTTGAGTGTATCCAGCTGTTGAGTGTACTCCAGCTTCTGCTTTTCCACGTTGCCTTTGGCACTGGAGGAAGGCCAATCACCGTTCACTGTTGAGATCCATGCACCACGCATATCATCCGTGCTTGGCGTACTGCCTGTTCCTCCGGGATTTGCCGGGATAGCCGGGTCTGGCGTAGGAGCGTCTGATGTCGTCAATCGAATCGTCTGTTCTGCCTGATTCCAATTCACTGTAATTCCAAGGTTTTCACTAACGAATCGAATCGGAACCATAACACGGCCCTTCTTCAATTCAACCGATGCATCCAAATCGACTGCGATACCATCTACCGTCGCTTGCTGGCGTCCACTAGTCATGGTGATGACTGATTCGGATTTCTTGATCGTTACGGTTCTCGAAGCTTGTGACCAAAGGACGGACGCTCCCAATCCTTCACTAATTACACGCAGCGGAACCATCGTCACATTTACTTTGGGCAAAATGTAGGGTGATACGTCGGATTCCAAACGTTGACCATCCAGATAAATATCAATCTCTTTTTGTGAAGCAGCCTGCGCACTCAACCCAGCTGTTTGTAAACCCAGCACGAAAATGAGCAGCAGGATCAAACCATTACGAAACTTCATCAGTACAATCCTCCATCATCATTAAAATTCTCGGCAAATTCTGCTAGTTTAATAGACGCTCCAAAGGATTGGTTAGTTGCGATAATTCACCAAATTATGGACAACAAAAAAAACAGAGGGTCTCTCTCTGCCATTTACAATGACAAAGATACACCCTCTGTTTTTTGAAAGTTTAAGCTCTTAAGGACCTCTGTGAATGGCCCTGTGCTGCCTCAGGATTCGGTATTGCTCATGAGTTCCTGAATATTTTGCAGATCACGCAATCGGCTCTCGTCCTGACGGAAATATTCTACCAGAGACTCGATACAGGTAATGGAATCCCAACTTAGATGATGTTCGATTCCTTCCACATCCTTGTAGATATTCTCTTCCTGGACACCGATCGTCGTTAAAAATTGTTCAAGCAGATGATGGCGTTCCATTAAACGTTTCCCCATCTTTTTCCCTTTTGGAGTAAGTACCAACCCACGGTACTTTTCGTAAATCAGGTACTCGTCTTTGTCCAGCTTTTGGATCATCTTGGTCACCGATGAAGGATGCACTTCCAATCCTTCAGCTATATCTGACACACGAGCATAGCCCTTTTCATCAATCAATTTGTATATACGCTCCAAATAATCTTCCATACTGGGCGTTGGCATCTGCTTCCCTCTCTTCTCTCTGACCGGCAATATTCTTGCCTGATCCCTATCTTATAATGATACATGTTATCAATACGCATTGGCAAGTCTTGTACGAATCAATCGCTATGTCGTTTGTAACACATGGGCACTTCTGATCCGGTACGCAAGTATTGGCAAGGTTGACTCCTACCCATGTGAGGCAAACTAAGCGAGTTCCTATTGAAAGGAGTGATTCCGTGAGTACAAGTGTAGCGCAGCCCCCGGTTCGCAAAGCAAAAGGTACTAAACCCTTTATTCCCGATTTGGTCTATTTTGAACCCGGTGCGCTGGAATATGAGAAGGGCAAGCGAATCATGGAATGGGTGACATCCAAAGAAATTCCATACCAGATGACGACTTCCCATAACCGGATCACCAATCTGCCTGGTGAAACAGAGCAGGAAAAATACCGGATGGCGAAGCGAACCCTGGTCGTAGGTGTGCGCAAAACACTCAAATTTGATCAGTCAAAACCTTCCGCTGAATATGCGATCCCCATCTCAACGGGATGCATGGGCCATTGTCATTATTGTTATCTTCAAACCACGCTTGGAGCCAAGCCCTATGTCAGGGTGTATGTAAACACCGAAGAGATCATTCAGGCGGCCAAAGGCTATATCGATGAACGGGCACCTGAAATCACCCGGTTTGAAGCAGCCTGTACTTCCGATCCGGTAGGACTCGAGCATATTACCGAAAATTTGGGTGATCTGATCCGTTTTATGGCGGATGAGGAATACGGACGTTTGCGCTTTGTAACGAAATATCATCACGTGGACCCATTATTGAATATCAAACATAACGGTCATACCCGCATCCGGTTCAGTGTCAATTCGGATTATGTCATCAAGAACTTTGAGCCTGCTACCTCAAGGTTTGAAGAACGTATTGAAGCCGCAGGCAAAATAGCGCATGCGGGGTACCCGTTAGGGTTTATCATCGCCCCCATCATGTGGTATGACGGATGGCAGGAAGGATACGCGGAGCTTTTACAGAAGCTTGCCGACACGCTCCCGGAAGATGCCACGAAGGATCTAACGTTTGAAATGATTCAGCATCGATTTACCAAAACGGCAAAAGCCACCATTGAGAAACGTTACCCCAAAACCAAACTCGAAATGGACATCGAGAAAAGAAAAATGAAATGGGGCCGTTGGGGGCAGTATAAATATGTGTACAAGGATGACCAACAGGACGCATTGCGTGAGTTCATCACAGAGCAAATTTTTGAACACTTCCCGTTAGCGAACATCGATTACTTCACATAAGGCACATAAGTACTGACATCATATCCACGGTAGTGGCGATCAAAAAAGCAGGTTACATGGGACAGAATGTACTCTGGCCTTCATGTAGCCTGCTTTGCTTATTTTCATACGTTAAATAGATAAATGACTTTTACTGATACGCTGCTCAAATAATCATCCAATCGGGTGTAATTTGCTGCAGCCATATGGTGATTTTGGTCATTTGATCCGTGAATAGCAGTACACCCAAAAACAGCATGAGTGCTCCCCCGGCTTTCATCATCACATTGGAATATCGTAAGATCCAACGTGTTGAACCGATGAAGAAAGCAAGGATAAAGAAAGGTAATGCGAATCCAGCCGTATAGCCGGTGATCAAGGCTAGCCAGGTCGTCGGTTCACTCGCAGCCATCGCGATGATTGCTGTCAGGATGGGACCGATACACGGCGACCAGCCTGCGGAGAAACCAATCCCGAAAATAAAAGAACCCAGGTACCCTGCTGGCTTCCACTTCAGGTCCATCTTACGTTCTTTCATCAGAAATTGCGGTTTGAATACCCCTAGCAGGAATAAACCCATGAGCATAATTAAAATGGCAGATAACTGACGGATCAAATCACGGTTATCATTGAAAAATTGTCCAAACAATCCAGCTCCAAGTCCAAGCGAGTAAAAAACTGCCGAGAATCCCAAAATAAACGCCAGCGTGTGTGTTAACGTTTTAAACCGAACTTCACGCTGATTGCGATCGTCTTTTAACCTTTGTACTGTCATTCCCGTAATGTAGGATAAATACGAAGGGTACAGTGGAAGACAACATGGTGATATAAATGAAGCCAATCCTGCGACAAAAGCCAGCCACACATTAACATCAGGCATGAAGCGGTGGTCTCCCTTCCCTGGGGCTCACTTGCACGCGTATTTCTTCAGGCTCGGAACCCTTTTTTTCCAATCATCGTAAGAATCAGCATCATGATAAGCAATAATACAATCGTTGCTCCTGGAGCCAAATTCCAAATTCCTGCTACCACCAAACCAATGACTACTGCAATCTCCCCGATAACAACCGAGAGAATAATGGCTGACTTGAAACTGCGGGCCATAAGCAAACTTACGGCTACAGGTATGGTCAATAGTGCTGACACCAGCAGTGCCCCCACGATCTTAATCGCTGTACTAATCACTAGAGCTGTCATCACCGTAATCAGCATGTTAAGCAATTTTACAGGCAGACCTGTAACTGCCGCAGCGTCTTCCTCAAAACTGAGCAGGAAAAACTCCTTATGTAGCAGCGCAACAACGATGACTACAATCAGCGTTACCACTCCAACCAACTTCAAGTCGGTAGAGTCCAGTGTATAAATGCTGCCGAACAAGTAACTCATTACATCCGTATTGTACCCTTTACCTAGTGTAAAGAACAACGAAGCAAGCGCGACGCCACCTGACATGATAATAGCAATGGATAACTCGGCATAAGTCTTATATGCCTTGCGCAGCTTCTCTATGGCAAAGGATGCGAGCACAGCAAAGACAAGTCCCACTGCAATCGGATAAACCTCAATCAAAAAACCGAGGGCAACCCCGGCTATTGTTACGTGAGATAGGGTATCCCCTATCATGGACAAACGCCGCAGCACCAGAAACAGTCCAATCAGTGGAGCTGTAATACCGATCAGCAATCCTCCTGCCAGTGCACGCTGAAAAAAATCACTCATTAAAATCTCCAAAACACACGACTCCTTCAGCCTTGTCTAATCTAGTTGTACAATATCATTATCGTACCAGGGCAGTAGTATGCTGCAAATTGGTCTCGGCACAATCCTCCACCTCATGCGAATGACGAACATGAAAGTTGATTTTCCCGTTGGTTGTTGCCGCTTCTGAACCAAGATAGTTCTCCATCCGGTCCATATCATGTGAAACCATCAGGAACGTCATCCGGTGGTGTTCATGCATATGGGTAATGAGCTCAAAGAAACTTGCTTGAGACTCGGCGTCAATCCCCACTGTAGGTTCGTCCAAAATCAACAAATCCGGATGATTGATAAGCGCACGCGCCAAAAACACACGCTGCTGCTGTCCTCCGGACAATTGTCCAATCCGTTTGTTTGCCAGATCCTCGATACGCATAACCTCCAGTGCATCCGTGCACTGCTGCTGCGATTTGCGCGTCATCCGGCGGAACATATTCTTATTGTTGTACAAGCCAGACATGACCACTTCCCGCACGGTTGCAGGGAACAATGGGTTAAATGCATTTTTTTGCGGGACATAGCCGATCCGTTCCCAATCCTTGAATCTGCGAATCGACTGTCCGAACAATTTGATATCCCCCTGCGCTGGAGGCAACAGTCCCACCAACATGCGCAGCAGTGTCGTTTTTCCCGCTCCATTTGAACCGATAATACCGACAAAATCCCGTTCCTTGACCATAAAATCAAGATTTTCGATCACTCGCTGGTCACCGTAAGAGAAAGATAACTTCTCAATCTCAATGATTGGATCATGACATAGTGGCATGATTTGCTGCATGGCAAAGCCGCCCTTCATTATATATAAGGATTGCAAAACGAATCCTTCAGTCTATCTTATTTTAATGCGATCAGCAGATTTTGCAAATTTTTCTCCATCAGGGTGAAATAATCATCCCCGTTGGCTGCCTGTTCCTTGGTAAGCCCTTCAACCGGATTCAGCACCATCGTTTCCACACCGGCTTCGCCAGCGAGTGTTTTGGCCAATTTGTCGGAGACCAGCTCTTCGAAGAAAATATACTTGATGCCCTCTTCCTTCACAAGCTTGGACAGATTCACAATATCCTGACCTGTTGGTTCGGCATCCGGGGATAGCCCCATGATGGCATGCTGGGTCAAACCATAATCACGTGCAAGATATCCGAATGCTTGATGGGACACTACAATTTCTTTATTGGAGACTTTGGATAATTCATCCGTAAAGCGCTGATCGAGCGCTTCGAGTTTGGTCCGAAGTTCCTCATAGCGCTGTTCGTAACCATCCTGATGATCAGGATCTACTTCGACCAGACTATTTTTGATATTTTCGGCCATCACGATAGCCGACTTGGGACTTACCCATGTGTGAGGATCCACGTGATGGTCTGCAACGTCCTCTGTGCCTGCTTCTTCCGCGTGTTCGTCTTCATGCTCTTCTCCATGGTTATGCCCATCATCACCTTCAGCCGTCAGCAAGCTCACTCCATCACTTACAGCCACAGACTTCACTTGGGTATCGCTGTTAAGGGACTTGAGAAAGTTAGGTACCCACCCTTCAAGGCCTGCACCGTTGTATAGGAACAATTGTGCTTTGGAGGTGTTTACAATGTCCTGGCTCTTTGGCGTCCAGTCATGGGGTTCAACGCCGGTTGGCAGCAAATTAATAACGTTTGCGTCTTCACCGCCGATGGCCGTTGTAAATGCATACACAGGATAAAAACTCGTGATCACATTCACTTTGCCTTCCTCGATCTTCGCACTTTCCGAATTACTTTGTCCGCACGCCGACAACATGAGCAAACTGAGAATAAGCAAGCTGCTCCATAACCATTTCGTTCTGGTTTGGCCACGTTTGCTTGTATGCTGTATCCGGGTACCCCTGGTTTGAGTTGTTTCATTATACCATTTCACTATTACTTCACTCCGCATCTCTTAATCGTAAACATTACTGAAAGAATTATAGGTAACCTGAACGTGGTTGTCAAGCGGTCGGGTCCTATTTATTCTCCCCTCGAGCGCAGAGTTCATAACAGTATATGCTTGTTTTGCTACGTTATTAGCCAGGGCAATCAAGAGGAAAGAAAAAAAGCGACCCGATAGTATCGGGTCACCTTCATTCGTCATTAATCAAGCATCTGACTAAATGTTCAACAGAATTTATTTTACTTGTGCACCATTAGGCATATTGTCAGGTACCGTAGCCAGTGTTAATTGGTCTCCATGAGATGCCGCCAAAATCATACCTTGGGACAGCTCACCGCGCAATTTTACTGGTTTGAGATTTGTTACACAAATGACCTTGCGTCCAACCATCTCTTCCGGGGAGTAGAACTTGGCGATCCCTGATACGACCTGACGCTGCTCATAACCAAGATCCAGCTGCAATTTCAGCAGCTTATCGGCTTTTTTGACTGGTTCACAGGCGATAACCTGTGCTACACGCAGTTCCACTTTGGCAAAATCGTCGATGCCGATTTCTTCCTTGCCCTCAGGTGCAGTCACGGGTTCGGATGCTTGCGCAGAATCGCCAGCATTACCTTGTGTGCCATCCGCTTGCGGTTCCGCTTTTTTGCCTCCTGTCATGGCTTCAGCAATATACGCAACCTCCTGCTCCGAGTCGAGACGTGGGAAGATAGGGTCACCCTTTTGCAGAGCATTACCCGCTGGTATTACACCCCACTGCTTAGACGTATCCCATGCTGTAAGTTCGCCCTCCTGAATACCGAGCTGTTCCCAGATTTTATGCGGAGCACGAGTCAGGAACGGCTGCAGCAAGATGGAAGCAATACGCAAACTTTCGATCAAGTGAGACATAACGGATGCGAGTTCATCCCGTTTCGCTTCATCGCGTGCCAGAGCCCACGGCTGTGTCTCGTCAATATATTTGTTACTCCGGCTAACAAATTGGCTGATCGCAGTCAGCGCAACGGAAAATTGCAGATTTTCCATCGCCTGCTCCACTTTATCCACCGCTGCAAGGCCAGCTTCTTCCAGTGAAGCATCGAATTCCGTTACACCCGAAGTAAATGCAGGTGCCTTGCCTTCAAAATATTTATCCACCATCGCAACGGTACGGTTGAGCAGGTTCCCCAGATCGTTGGCCAGATCCGAGTTCACACGCTCTACAAAGCTCTCTGGAGTGAACGTACCATCCGAACCAAATGGAACTTCACGCAGCAAATAATAACGCAGTGCATCCAGGCCGTAACGGTCAATCAGGGTCACTGGGTCAACGACATTGCCCTTCGATTTGGACATTTTGCCGTCCTTCATCAATAACCAGCCATGCGCAAATACTTTTTTCGGCAAAGGCAGGTCAAGCGCCATCAGCATGATTGGCCAGTAGATGGTATGGAAACGAACGATTTCCTTACCTACCAGATGAACATCTGCAGGCCAGAACTGGTCATACAGTGATGAATCGGATGATCCGTAGCCGAGAGCCGTAATATAGTTGGACAATGCATCAATCCAGACATATACGACGTGCTTTGGATCGCCTTTGACTTTCACGCCCCATTCAAACGTTGTACGCGAAACAGCCAAATCTTCCAGACCGGGCTTGATAAAGTTGTTGATCATCTCGTTCTTGCGGGATTCCGGCTGAATAAAACCAGGATTCTCTTCATAATATTTCAGCAAACGATCTGCATATTTGCTCATCCGGAAGAAATAGGATTCTTCTTTGACAAGTTCTACCGGGTGTCCACTATCCGGACTTTTGGCAGCGACAATTTCACCCTTCTCATTCTTCTCCACATCAACCAGTTGGGTTTCCGTGTAGTAGGTTTCATCTGGAATGCTGTACCAGCCCTCGTACTCACCCTTATAGATATCTCCCTGTTTAAGCAAACGATCGAAAATATCCTGTACAACTGTTTTGTGACGTTCTTCCGTTGTACGAATGAAATCGTCATTGGAGATATCCAGCTTGTTCCACAGCTCCTTGATGCCTACGACGATGTCGTCTACAAATGCTTGTGGTGTCTGACCCTTCTCCTGAGCCTTCCGTTCAATTTTCTGTCCGTGCTCATCGGTTCCTGTCAGGTAACGCACTGCATAACCGCGCAGACGTTTGTAACGAGCCATTGCATCTCCAGCTACCGTTGTGTACGCATGCCCAATATGCAATTTGTCACTCGGATAATAAATCGGCGTCGTCAGATAAAATGTTTTTTGATTAGTCATGAAAGACTTCTCCTCCTTCATATGTCATGCTTGCTTTCGCGTTCTTAGCTAAAAAAGAACACAAAAAACTCCCGCCCCTATGGGACGAGAGTAAATCTCACGTGTTACCACCCAAATTCCCCGTGCTTTTTGCAAAACACAGGCTCTGCCGGTCCTTCGACCGCCCATTAACGCTGGATCACGCCTCAGCCTTACGACAGCGTCTACATACACGTCTGCACGCTCGAAAGAGGTTCCTCGGGGACCATATTCCATCCTCCTCCCAGACCGGTTCTCAGCTTATCCGGCTCTCTGCACTGGGGGTGTGTCTGTACTTATCCCTTCACTGGAAATCATTATACGAAAAATATACTGAAATGCTGCCCTCTTTGTCAAGTCGGCAGCAGCACAACTACGACCTTGTCATCCGATCATGCCGTTAATGACTCCACCTTCATCCCTCATCATGTACCATGATCGTTTTTTCTGTCTTTGGCGGAACCAAATCAACGCCACCGGGATGAAACGGATGGCATTTTGCGATACGCTTGGCAGCCAGCAGCGAACCTTTGAATGCGCCATGAACCTCGATCGCTTCCATTGCGTATGCCGAACAAGTCGGATAAAAGCGACATGTAGGTGGTTTCAAGGGAGAAATGTAATTCCGATATACGCGAATCGGCGCCTGTGCCACTCTGCGGGATAGCTTCATTGTTAGTGTTTCCCGTGATTGTGTGAATGCCCATTGGACACTTTCGCCGGAGCATATTCCGCACAATCTTTGCAGTATCCGAACACTTCGAATTTATGATCCACAACCTGAAACTGTTCTGGAGCATCTGCCAGCTGCATCGGACAAAAAACGATCGGATAGGTCTTCTGACATTTTAGACAGATCATATGATGATGATGGTGGTCTTCGCTGCAATGCGCTCTGAATTTTACACCGTCTTCAAAAATGACCTGCTCCAGCACACCCAAATCCTGCATGACACGCAAGTTCCGGTACACCGTGTCAAAGCTCAGTCCGCTGTAAGTCTTACCCATATATTCATAGACGTCCTTGGGTGTAAGATACCCAGGAGATTCGGCAAATAACCGGGCCAGTGTCTTCCGCTGATCCGTAATGCGAAGTCCCTGTGAGGACATAGTATTAATAATCTGTTCTGTCGACAGCATGACTTCAAGCACCTCCTGTCATACAAGCATTATGCATACATCCTAACAGCAAATCCAAATTAGCAAAAGGTTAGATTACTAAGGTTTATTCGTCCAGATGTTACCCATCGACTTCATGGGAATTACAATTATGCAACGCTGATACCATGCTTGTTATTATAATTCTAATAATGCCTCAAATTCGGATTAGAGTCAACGAAACGAGAAGCGCACTGTTCACGTCAGATCATTAAAAAGGACCCCATTCACATGGAGTCCTTCTCTGACGGTTCAGAAGATCATTTCTTCGGGCGACTTTTGGGGTGATCGGGTATATGAAATATAAGCTTTCACTCCAAACCGTCCGTTCCTTGTTGCCTGGTCAAGATTACTTCTCAGCCGGAAGCGGGGTGAACAGCAGATTTACAGGAAGATTGCTTCCTGGTGCCGCTGAAAACAGAATGGTAACACTCTCACCATAAGAGCCTGTGCGATAGAGTACACTTTGCTCGTTAGGAGCACTCAAGGATTTACCCTCGGAAATTTGTACAACCTGACCGTTAACAAGTGCCACACCCGAATATTTACCACCACGAGGGTTGAACGAGATCAGCGTACGCGGTGCTACGTTATTCAGTGTAATTTTATAAAGCACACCAAAATTACCGGCGTTGGAAGCATCTGTGTAGGCCATCGGGTCTGTTCCGACCAGGTTTGGATCACTTGCATTGTCACCAAGCGGAAGACGGGAAGGCTTCGCACCTACTTCTTGATCGTACGTAATGACACGTGTTGCATTCGGGTAAGTCCCCCGGTTGTGAACACCATCACGATCCAGCACTGGCAGCGTAGACCATACTTCCAGCGGATCTTTGTTTTCTTCAATCATAATAATGTTGTAATCCAGTCTGTAATCGCTGAATACATCGGAGTACAGGGAGATCACTTGGCCCTTCTTCATCGGCAGAGCACTAAGTTCCGTAAGAACCAGTTTGCTCTCTCCTGGCTGCAGGACCACGTCCAATTTGCCAGTGCCTTCCTGCATGGATTTGAACCAGCGGTCAATCGATAGTTTCCCAGCTACAGTAGCAAACGGAGATGGACCCGCGAAGCCCATGTTTTGCTGCTCCAATGTTGCCGGATACATATTGTTGTTGGTAGCCACAACGTACATTTTTACGTTTTTACCTGTATTATTCACGTGGTGAATCATAAAACGTGTTTGTCCAATCGAAGATTCCTTGTAGACAATTCCTTCGCTATTAACGGTTTCCGGACTGTTACTGCGAATCAGAATGCTTTGCTCATCATAGTAAGTGTATGGAACTTTCTCCATGGCAGGTACTTCTCCACCATTGAAGGTAAACTTCCCACCAACCGGTGTGAACAATTGATTGAAATCAGAGAGAGTGTACAGCGTTTCGCCCGTGATATTAATGATTTTGGAATAGCTGTCACTCAGACCGTGTTTGTCTGTAACTGTAATCGTAATGGTCTTCGGTCCTGGAACAAAGAATGCCAGTGCGTTGTTGTCCCACTCTGTTGTCTCAATGGCATTTTCGTCGTCTGTGCTTTGATCAATGTAGGTGATCTTTTCACCCATTTTGTACTCTTCCTTGTCTGTAGTGAACATCGCTACAGGAGGAAGATTCGGTTTTTGGACCTGGATTGTTACAGAGTAAGGATCACTCCATTGACCGCTTGAATCCTGGACAGCATACGTTACCGTATATGTACCTGGTTGGTCGAACGAATCCTGACGGCCAGTCCAGCGCTCATCCACAATGTCCAGTCCTTTGGGAGAACTGTATTTCGTTGTGTACGTTACGTTGTCACCGGCAAAAACTTCTTTGGGTACCGTGAAACTGGCTACCGGTTTGGTACTCAGTTTCAATACCACCGTTTTGGCGGATTGGTTCACTGTATAAGTAATATTGAGTGCCTGTGTAATTGAAGTCAGCGGCACCATAAACGTATTCTTTTGTTGGTAAGCAGCGCCCTTCATCGTTCTTGCTTCACCATTAACGGTATAGATTTTGCTGTTGGTCTTAAAACGCAGTTCATCTTCCCCGCTAATAATGATTGTTTCCTTGGTCGTGTTGTCATATTTCACATCATAGCCAACTCGGTCAACCAGCGCGCGGATCGCTACATAGGATACACCATTTTTGACAGCCATCGGCTGTCCAGCAAGATATGTCTTGCCATCCTGCACCATTTTATTGCTGTTCATGTACAGCGTCAGGTCTCCACCGGCAGTACCGGACTGACCACTAGTGGAAGGCTGCTCAACCTCTACAGGTGTAGGTGCTGGCGCTTCTTCCTCTGTACCTTCTGCATCTTCAGATTCAGCAGGAGCTGCAGGGTCAACTGGAGTAACGTCCGTACCTGATGAATCTGTGGATTCAGGGTTCGTCTCCTCCGTTGTATCGTTATCGGATGTCTGTGTACCTGATTGATCTTTTACTTCGGATTCCGCTATGGTTTGTTCTTTCTTAATAACCTCAACGGATTTAACTTTGGCTGTATTCACTGGTGTCGAATCGCTCTGATCAGCTGCAAGTGCATTCGCAGGAATGGCTGCAAACGCCTGAAAAACAGCTAAAGCGGTAAGTATAGACAGTTTCTTCTTCAAATTCATTCTTTTTCTTTGGCTCCTTCTGCTCCCATTTTATTAATATCCCCCTCAAAAAGTCATACTATTAGACGCTTGTCACCGGGAAAAGTTGCTAAAAATAATAGATTAGAAATGTAAAGTTTTAATAGAGCGAAAACACTATGAAAATAGTTAGTTATCATTTCATCATCATTCAAAGATTCAATTGGTTTATTCAACCAAAAAACCTTACCATTATATGGATGAATATCCCACATAATAGTAAGGTCATCTTTTTCACTATAAAGTTAACTTAATCGGACGGGCAAGCTTCCACTCGGATTCAGTTCACCCGTAATTAACGAGGAGAGTGCACGTACCACGGCAGGTGTGTTTTCATAAGTACATACGTAAGCTCCCGGTCTGGGTATTTCCAGCAGATCATAGGGATTACGCAAAGCTACGACAATTAATGAATGGTTTACACTTAGCCGTTCAATCAAGTAACGCTGACCTTTGGGAAGAACCCCAGCCGAGGTGTACGTGCATACAATGACTTGTTCTCCCTCCATTACACTTTTCGTAATTCGTTCTGCTTCTTCATATGACGGCTGTGTTGTTATTTTATGCTCCCGAACATGTTTTTTGTATTGCCCAAGCACCATCCCAAGTGAATCCGAATGAGACCAAGGTTCATCTACCTCTGTTCGCTGTACAACCTCTGGCCATATAATAAACACATTTTGTTCGGGCTTTAATGGCAGTACACCGTCATTATGCACTACGGTAATGCTTTTGCATGCAATTTCATCTAACAGCAACTTCTCCGGAACGGATGAAAACGAATATGGCATACTTGAATCTTCACTCGATTGATCACTTGATTGATTACCGCAGCGTCTTTGCTTCCAATCCACGACACGCTCCAGCGCCAGGTCAATGATCTGCTCTTCGATGTCTCCATGGCGGACCGCTTCTACCACTGCATCTATTGCTGCAATTTGCTCCTCCAGGGTATGACTGACCAGAATCAAATCTGCTCCCGCCTTCACTGCACGAACAGCCGCATTCGCAACCCCATATGGTTTGGAGATCGCGTGCATCTCCAGGCAATCTGTAATGATAATTCCTTTAAACCCCATTTGTTCGCGCAGTAATTCATGTAATACGTTACGGGACAATGTTGCAGGAATAGGCTCAGGTTCAATTGCCGGGAAAATCACATGTGCGGTCATGATGGCATCCACACCTGCCTCAATGGCCCGGCGAAAAGGCCGCAGTTCCACCTGCTCCAGCCTTTGCCATTCATGCGGAACCGTTACCATGCCAAGATGTGAATCAACAGCCGTATCTCCATGCCCCGGAAAATGCTTCGCTGTCGTAGCAATGCCGCTGGACTGATATCCAGCGATGGCTGCCGCACCATGGACAGCGACGTTCTCCGCATTTTCTCCATAGGATCGCACGCCTATCACCGGATTAAGAACATTATTGTTCACGTCAACAACGGGCGCAAGATTCATATCGATCCCAATCCGCTTAAGCTCGGCCCCAAGAATCCGTGCACATTGATACGTGTAGTCCGGATGACCTGTTGCGCCAAGAGCCATGCTTCCCGGCACTCGGGTAATCCCGTCCTTATCAATTCTCGCAACCATACCGCCTTCCTGATCTACTGAGATCATAAGCGGCAGCTCACTGCTTTTTGCGGCCAAACTCTGCAGCTCGGCAGACAAACGGGTCAATTGTTCTACACTTTCCACGTTGCGCCTGAAGTAAATAACACCCCCAACATGGTATTCCTGTATCAAGCGCGTAATCTGTTCATCCACTTGCTGTCCATGAAAGCCGCACATAAACAGCTGACCCACCTTTTGCTCCAGTGTGAAATGTCCCCATGCGCTCATGTCTGCATTTCCTCCTCCAATGAAGTGGCTATTCTATGGCTTTGCCTGTATTCGGACGGCTTCATATGAAAATGTTTATGAAATACCTTGGAGAAATAACGCCGCTCTTTATAGCCCGTGGCTTCCCCAATCGACGTAATGCTCCATTCCGTTGTACTCAATAACATCGCTGCTGTTTCCATCCGTTTCTGGGTCATATATTCAACAAATGTAACCCCCACATGACTTTTGAACAGCTGACAAAAGTAACTCGAACTGATTCCCAGCCAATCCGCTACCTCATCTATGCCAAGATCATGATCCAGATGTGTATCCATATACTCACATGCAGACTTGATCCATTCCGAAACCGAAGGACGCGAGGCGCTTTGTTTCTGACAGTGCCGGTATCGCTCAATAATCTGGTGGTCCAGACATACGGGCGTATCATCAAGAATAATCCTTGCCTTCATTGCTGAGTCTGAAGCAAAGATGGCATTAAGCCTCTTTTGAATACGCTGAGCTAGTTGATCTGCTCTGGTCTCCCATCCAAGCGAAGCCTTGAGCAATATGCCCCATTCCCCCTTACGGACATGAGTTATGATGCTTCCTTCTATTACTTCTGTTAGACCTTTAAGAATGGTATGGATTTCATCATGCCATTGCTGATGCTGGTCAGCTGTCCAGCCGATGGAATGGCGGAAATAACCTTCTGCATCCACAAGGATCAGGACATAGCGATCTGCAGAGGGCAACGTTTCCGAAGATTGCACTGGGAAGCATGCCAGGTTTTCCTTTTCACCCCGCAGCAAGTCTGTCACATGTTTGTGCCTGATCCAGTTTTCCATTTCTATACTTCGATGGCGTTCAGACTCACTTGTTACTCTCTTCTGAATAATTTGTTCAGTTAACTCACGTAATTTGTTCTCTAGATCCGAGTAATCAATAGGTTTGCATATGTATTCATGTACATTGTAACGGATGGCCGTTCGGGCATATTCGAACTGCTGATATCCGGTCAGCAAAATAATTTCACATGACTCGCCCCGCTCGCGCAGGATTCGAATAAGTTCCAAACCATCCATGGTAGGCATGCGGATATCGCACAGCATGATGTCAGGATGGCAATCAGCCACCTTATCCAGTGCTTCTATTCCACTTCTGGCCGTGCCCGTAATTTCAATCCCCATGTCTTCCCAGGGCAGGATCAGTCTCAAATTTTCCAAAATCGGCAGTTCATCATCAACAATCATTGCCGTCAGATTCATCTAGGCATCCCCCTGCTCATATCGTGGAATTATGCATTGAATCACTGTCCCATGTCCTGGAGCAGAACAGATAAATATGCCATATCCCGCCCCGTATCGAATTCGTATCCGATCCGCCACACTTCGTAAGCCGAGTCCCCGGCGTTCAGCCATGGAGGATAGGGAGTGCTCCCCTTCTTTTGCATGCGAATGTTCCGGAGGATCTTCTGCCATGTATTCGAATCTCCCCATTATTTCCTGGGGAATGCCAAGCCCGTTATCCTCCACTTGCAGTATCAGATTATGGTGCAGCTCAAACGCACGGATTCGAAGTACTCCCTTGTACTCAATACCCTCGAAACCATGCTGAATGCTATTTTCTACTAACGGCTGCAAGGTCAGTTTAAGTACGGAGGATGCATATAAATGAGTAGGTATATCCACTTCGTACGTGAACAATTCGCTGAATCTGTATTGCTGAATTTCAAGATAACTCTGGAGATGCCTTACTTCCTCGCCCAGTGGAATTTCTTCCTGATCCTGAATACTGATCCGAAGGATATTGCCAAGACGGTTTACCATTTCGCTGACTTTCCGTCCCTCTCCTCGCATGGCCAGCCCGTTGATAGATTCCAATGTATTGAACAGGAAGTGTGGCTTGATCTGAGCCTGCAGCACACGCAGTTCAGCCTTGGCCTTTTGATGCTGCTCTGCCCTCACACGGCGAAACAGGCTTCCAATCCTGTCCAGCAGTTCATTGAACCCATGGGCAAGAAGCTGCATCTCATCGAATCCTTTTCCCTCTACCCGTGCGTTGAAGTCACCATCCTCGACTCGCCGCATGAAGCGGACCAGCACCGCAATATTGCCTGTAATCCGATTCATGAAAAACAGGTTGAAGACCATCGCAGCAAGAAGACAGACCAGAATAATGATCACCGACCAGCCTGCGAATACATTGGTTTCGGCCGACAACGCTTCCCACGAGGTTACACTGATTAAACTCCAACCGTAGTTTTTCAGATGATACTGGGACAGGATACTCTCCGTGCCATCAAATACCGTTCGGATGCTGCTGAAACCGGGTCCATAACTGGCGGCATTTACACCGAGGTTATCCATATTCTCCCCGCTGTACTGCCCGGATGGGTCATAGACTACCAAACCTTCTTCATTAATTAATAGAAAGGACGTATTTTGTGCGGAATCACTGATCTGCAAATGCCGGAAGATGCGATCGATCTCCCCTTTTTTTATTTGTACCACCAGAATCCCGATATTTTGAAAATAACTGAGTTCCTTGACCAGCCTGATCTGCGTAAAGACAGGATCATTACCGGTAAGTTCGGGATACTCAAGCGGGGCAAGCCATTTGGGCACGCCATTAAGCTGATGGATTTCCTGAAATAAAGGATGTACCTTGAATTGCTGAAAAGGAAGCGCTTCAAAATTTTCTTTAGTGAATATGGAGACGATCTGATTGTTCTGGGAAGAACGCAGATCATATAAGAAAGCATAGCTAATGAACGGATAGTTATATAGAAGAGATCGGAAATTGCGCTGGCTGGCATTGAGCGATAATTGATTACCGGTCCCGAGATCCTGCTTGGTCGGGTCTTTGGCGTTGAGTGCCATTTGAAATACCGACGTGGCGATCCCGTTATCCGTGACATTGTTTATCTGCTGAAAAACATTTTCGATATTGTAACTAATGGCCTGGAGGGCATATTCGGCCTGTTGGTTGTATTTTTTCTCAATCGTGTGCGAGGTGACCAGGAACATCCCGATACCCAGTGCACACATCGGTACAATGATTAACAGCAGAAATGCCAAGGCCAGCTTCATGCGCAAGTTCATATCCGTTCTCCCCAATAACCGCGAAGGCCATCAACCCTTGACACCGCCTGCGGTCACACCTTCAATGATTTTCTCCTGTAGTATGGCGTAAATAACAATGACAGGCACAACACTATATACAATTCCTGCGGACATCTGGGCATAGTTCATCTGGTACTGATCACGAAACTGGACCATGCCTACAGGCAGGGTGCGCAGCTTATCTGTAGATAGGAAATAATTGGCGAGCAAAAATTCGTTCCAGTTGCCGAGGAAATTCACGATAAATACCGTAACGATGGCTGGAACTGTAAGAGGTATCACTATTTTAGCAAAGATCCCTGGGGCCCTCAAGCCATCCATTACCGCTGCTTCCTCTATCTCTCCGGGAAGTGATCTCATAAAAGCAGCCAGTATAATAATCGTAAAAGGAATTGCATTTGCTACATAGGGAACAATCAAAGCCAGATGCGTGTCCAATATGCCCAACTTGCGGACGAGCAAATAAATGGGCAGCATCAGCGCATTGTTCGGAATAAGCATGCCGGCCAGTATAAGACTATAGAGAAACAGGCTCCACTTGCGGTGTCTCATCCGGGTTACAGCAAAAGCAAACATGGCGCCCAGTATAATGGTACCTGCCGAAGAGAGCACCGAAATGTACATGCTGTTCCAGAAATACGTACCAATCTTGGCGTTGACCCAGGCTTCCACGTAATTGCTGAACACCCAGTTAGTTGGCAGACCAAAAGGATGAAGAGCAATTTCATTGTTATCCTGTTTGAAAGAAGAGAAGATAACGAATAAAAAGGGAAATAAAATAGCGATTAAATATAACATCAACAACACATGAGGAATACTGGCTCGTATATTCTTTACCATCAATACTCCACCCTTTCGTTGTGCCTTGCCACGAGCAGTTGGTACACAGCCGTCAGCACAAGTGTCAGAGCAAAGATCAGAACCGCTACCGTATTGCCGTACCCATATTTAAAATTGGTAATCGCATATTTGATCATATACGTAGCAAGCACCTCGGTGGAGCCGGCCGGTCCGCCTTTGGTCATTACAAGCACAATATCTGCTGCCTTCATCGCTCCCGCAATGGACAGCATGATGACAACCGAAATAATGGGCCTGATGAGCGGCAGCGTGATTCGGGTGGCCCGCTGTACTGCCGTAGCACCATCGATGGCTGCTGCTTCATCCAGGTCACGAGGAATGGCGAGAATGGCCGCCAGTACCATAACAATGTAAAATCCGGTCCACTGCCAGGCATTGGTCACAAGAATGGACAGCATCGCGAAACGATTATCCGAAAGCCAATAAACCGGCGGAATGCCAAACGTATTCAGCAGTTGATTTAATAGCCCAATGTTGGGCTCATAGATAAATCCCCACAAAATACCGATGACCGCCGTCGACATAATGGAAGGTAAAAAAACAGCCGTTTTGTATACTCCCTTTAATCGTTTGACATTGGCAATAAGCAATGAGAATAATACAATCAGCGGAACCTGGATCAATACGGAAAATCCGATAAAAAAGCCATTATTCCGTGTGGATATCCAAAACCGTTCATCGGTTAAAGCCTTGGCGTAATTCGACAAACCCACAAATCGTGGGTCTGTCGAAACGCCATTCCAGCTGGTCAAGCTATAGTACAGTGAGCTGCCAATCGGATACAGGAAAAACATGACAAACAAAATCAATGCCGGTAATACAAACAGCGTGTAGATGAGTGGGCTGCGGAGTGAAGTGTTCATATTCAGCCTCCTTCAGTAACTTCAGTTGCAGCTTTGGGTTGAGTAGATTCATTATTCCACGGAAGCGTTGGCTTCCTCCTGAACTTGCTGCAGCTCCTCTGCCATCTTCTCCGGCGTAGTCTGTCCGCCAATTAGTTTTTGAATCTGCAGATTGCTGATCTCGGTGGTCACATCCGCCTGTACCAGTGCATCAAAGGCTGGAAATGATGTCTGGGATGCATTCAGGACAGCAACGATCTCCTTCATCAGCTCGTCGGTAATGCTGTCCGTTAATACCTTCTCATCCAGCTTCATGGCAGGAAGGACTCCATCCTCCACAAGTCCACGCACCTGCATATCTTCATTATAGAAATTTTTGATGAACGCTTTTACCGCTTCCAGCGTCTGAGGATCTTCCGCTACAGATGCCGAGAAGCCATATCCATTATTGACATCACGCATGAGGGAAGTCTGATCTCCTACGCCATTCTCTACCGGCGGCATATTGAAGAATCCAACCTTACCGATCAACGATTCCCCGCTCTGTCCTTCCTTGAATACAGATGACTTCCATGTTCCGTCATACATCAATACCGCTTCACCACTTGTGAATTGAGTCGTATACTCTGCGTATTCGAAGCCAAGCTCGCCTTTTTTGAAATACCCCTTATCGACCCATTCCTTATGCTTCGCAAAACCTTGAATCACACCCGGATCGGTCCACTTGGCTTCACCAGTTGCAAACTTCGCTGTAATCTCGGGACCGGCATAACGGGACCACAGATGGTTCGTCAACATCAGTGGGACCCAGCCGGCCTTGGAAGCAGAGGCAAGCGGCACTTTCCCATCCGCTTTGATCTCGGCCAGCATGTTATCTAGCTCAGCCATGGTCGTTGGTGCTTGCCAGCCCTTTTTTGCAAAATATTCTTTGTTATAGAAGAAACCTTCGCCTGAACCACCTATCGGCAGTCCATACACTTTGCCTTCATACGTGAATGGTTCAAGGGATGTAAACTGATCCTGAATGCCCAGCTCTTGCAAAATCGGTGTCAGATCCAGCAGCATGCCTTCCTTGGCATACACTTTGGAGTCCGGGCTGCCGAACAGTTCGAAAATATCCGGTGGATTGCCGGCCGCCATTTCCCCGCGAAGCTTTTCCTTCCGGTTCACATCCGATTCAACCCCGTCCAGCGTAAAGGTCAGATTAGGGACCTCACTTTCCACTTTGTCGACGACGTCCTGCAGAATGGCCAACCGTTTCTGTTTATCCGCCCCTACTTGGGTGTGACGCAGCAGCATTTCCACTGGTTCCTTGCTCGTCTCCGGTTCGGAGCCTGAGGCTCCCTGCGGATTTTCGTTCCCTGAGCCCGAACATGCAGCCAGCGTCCAGGACGTTACCAGCAGCAGTGAGAGCAGCATTATCATTCTTTTTTTCATCGTCGTTGACCCTCCTCGGATATTGCGCAATTGGTTTTACACTCTGATTATAAAAAGCCGGAGCTACCATCGTAAGGATGACAATTCATCAATGAGGGGATAAAATCCTTCACTGAACAAGCCTTTTCGTAATCCTCATGTAAAATGCAAAAAAAACAGCCCTTGCGACGTCTGTCGCAAAGACTGTTTGAAGAGTGGGTCCATTTTTAAGGAATGTTCATTTTCTATCGGACCCATGGATGATATGGATCATTTTGCCTGAGCAAGTGTGCCTGTCGTTTCTTTCCGCCCCTGTTCAATCAATCGATAAGCCCGTTCCACTTCCTCTTCGGTAGGAGACGGAACGCCGTCAAGCGGATATACTTTTCCGAGTGCCTGCCATTTGTATATGCCCATCTGGTGATACGGCAAAATCTCAAACTTCTCCACACCGTTCAATGTACCGATATAACGCCCCAGGTTAAGCAGATCTTGTTCATCATCATGAATGCCTGGCACGTATACGTGCCGAATCCACATTTTCCGGCCATGATCCGATAACCAGCGGGCCATCCGAAGTGTTCTTTCATTGGATTTCCCGGTAAGCTTGATATGCTTTTCATCATCGATATGTTTCAGATCCAGCATGACCAGATCCGTATGGTCCAACAAGTCAAGAATACGATCAGGTTCATTGTAACCGTTGCTGTCCAGAGTGGTGTGCAGTCCCCAGCGCCGCTTCACTTCTTTGAAAACCTGGCCTACGAAATGAGCCTGCAGCGTCGGTTCGCCTCCCGATACCGTAAGTCCGCCACCCGAACTGCGATAATAGGTCAAGTATGGCTCGATCTCTGCGAGAACTTCCTCCACGCTCATATCCCGGCCTCCATCAAGCGCCCATGTATCCGGGTTGTGACAATATTGGCATTTTAGGTGACATCCCTGCATAAAAAGCACGAAGCGGATGCCTGGGCCGTCAACCGTCCCGAAAGTTTCGAGTGAATGAATATGTCCGTTAACCATGCTGCCTCTTCCTTTCTGTATCCGCATCCGCTGTGCGTTTATGATGGTGATCTACTCCTGTTTACCGTGTTATTACATCGAACCGTGGAAGGTCCGGTTAATGACATCCAGCTGCTGCTCACGCGTCAATTTGATGAAGTTTACGGCATAGCCGGATACCCTTACGGTCAATTGTGGATAATTTTCCGGATGCTCCATGGCGTCAATCAACTGCTGACGATCGAACACGTTCACGTTCAGATGGTGAGCACCTTGACCGAAATAACCATCCATCATAGCAACCAGATTGGATTTGCGGGTATCGGACTCTTTACCAAGTGCTTTAGGCACAATCGAGAATGTGTTGGAGATACCGTCCAGGCTGTGTTCGTAAGGCAATTTGGCTACAGAACCTAGGGATGCCAGAGCGCCTTTTTTGTCACGTCCATGCATCGGGTTGGCACCTGGAGCAAACGGTTCGCCTGCTTTACGTCCATCTGGTGTTGTACCGGTTTTTTTGCCATACACCACATTGGATGTGATGGTCAATACAGATTGGGTTGGAATGGCATTGCGGTACGCTTTATGTTTGCGAATCATGCCCATGAAGCTCTCCACCAGTTCAACCGCGATGCTGTCGACACTGTCTTCATTGTTACCGTAACAAGGGAAGTCTCCTTCAATTTCAAAATCAACGGCGATTCCTTGCTCGTTACGAATCGGTTTAACTTTTGCATATTTAATTGCACTCAGGGAGTCGGCTGCAACGGACAGTCCGGCAATACCACAGGCCATGGTACGTACGATATCGCGGTCATGCAGAGCCATCTCGATCCGTTCATAACTGTATTTGTCATGCATGTAGTGGATTACGTTAAGGGTATTCATGTACAGTTTAGCCAGCCATTCCATCATCGGTTTGAACCGTTTCATGACCTCATTGTAGTCCAATACTTCGCTTGTAATGGCCGGATATTCCGGTCCGACCTGTGCTCCGGATTTCTCGTCGCGTCCACCATTGATCGCATACAGCAGCGCTTTCGCCAGGTTGGCACGAGCGCCGAAGAACTGCATTTGTTTACCGATCTTCATGGCCGATACGCAGCAGGCAATCCCGTAATCGTCTCCGTAGATTGGACGCATCAGATCATCATTTTCATATTGGATGGAGCTGGTTTCAATGGACACTTTGCTGCAATACTCTTTGAATGCCTCCGGAAGTTTCGTAGACCAGAGTACGGTCAGGTTTGGTTCTGGTGCAGGTCCCAGATTGTGCAGCGTGTGCAGGAAACGGAAGCTGTTTTTCGTTACGCGTGTTTCTCCGTTGACGGACATCCCGCCGATGGATTCGGTTACCCATGTCGGGTCACCGCTGAAGAGCTCGTTGTAGTCCGGCGTACGCAGGAATTTGACGATCCGTAATTTCATGACAAAATGGTCAACCAGTTCCTGAGCCTGTTCTTCGGTCAGGAGGCCTTCCTGCAGATCACGTTCAATGTAGATATCCAGGAATGAAGATACACGTCCAAGGGACATCGCAGCACCGTTTTGCTCTTTAATCGCAGCCAGGTAACCGAAGTACAGCCATTGGAACGCTTCTTTCGCTGTGGTAGCCGGCAGGGAAATATCGAAGCCATGCATTTCGCCCAACTGCTTCAATTCCTGCAGAGCCCGGATTTGTTCGGATAACTCTTCACGCAGACGGATGACATCTTCGTCAATGACATCCACTTCAAGAGCGTTCAGCTCTCCTTTTTTGGCGCGGATCAGGAAGTCCACACCGTACAGAGCAACCCGGCGGTAGTCGCCAATGATCCGGCCGCGGCCGTAAGCATCAGGCAGACCCGTAATGATGCCGGCTTTGCGCGCTGCGCGCATCTCGGATGTATATGCATCGAATACACCCTGATTATGTGTTTTGCGAATATTAGTAAATATATCAATGACTTCTTGAGGCATTTCGAAGCCGTAAGCCTGACATGCATCAATCATCATGCGAATTCCGCCTGTTGGCTGAATGGAACGTTTGAATGGAGCATCCGTTTGCACACCGACGATCTGTTCCTTGGATTGATCCAGATACCCTGGTTGGTGAGACACGATCGTTCCCGGAGTGTTTACGTCCACATCCAGTACACCGCCGTTATCCCGCTCTTTTTTGGTCAGATCGGATACGATGTCCCACAGGTCTTTGGTGTTCTGTGTCGCTCCTGCGAGAAATGCTTCATCCCCGTAATACGGAGACAGGTTGTGTGCCAGAAAATCATTCACATCCACGGATTTGGTCCATGTGCCTTTCGTAAAGTTTCTCCAGCCTGTTTGTTGTTTTACGTCTTTTTCGATCACCGACATAGTAATCCCTCCACAAATTTGGATTTCCGGACACATGACAGGGTGCAAGCAAAATCGTCTCATCTGTGCCCAGAGCCGCGATTAATGTGAACTTTTTCACATATCAGCCGGAACACGTTCTCTCTACATGGGAACCGGAACCGCGGGATGGATGTTTTTCTTACATTTTCAGTATACGTCTTGCGGGTTTCACCATCTGTGATTTTTATCACAAAGTTAGTGAACTTCCTCACTCCACCACTGCAGGATCAGGGTGAACCCCATAATTATTCACACTTAGCCACTGCGCAGCCAGAACAACTTCCGATCGCTGTTATCACTGGATTTTTTTCATTTCTTATTCTAATTGGGAAAATCCATTGATAAAGACGAGCGCTTCGCTTCTTCAGTTTTTTCTGTCCTCTCCGTTATTGTGTGAATACCAAACCGTTCAACGGATTCCCAACGGATTCCGTCATCGACAAAAAGACGGCAATCGGGGCTCCCCTCCCGGGGAACCCTGAACCTATTGCCTTAACCTTAAACTCGTTGCTTGCTACTTTACGATACTGTTTATTCAAACCGTCCGTAGAAGGCATTGCGGTAAACGTCTGCCAGTTCGGTCACCAGCGGCAGTTTCGGATTAGCGGTTGTACATTGGTCTTCGAAAGCACGATCGGCCAGGTAATCTACATGAGCTTCAAAGTCCTTGGCATCAAATCCGATTTCCTGGAACGATTCCTCAATACCGAGTGTTTTGTTCAGTTTGCGGATTGCATTGATGAGGCTGTTCACCCCTTCTTCTGTAGTACGTGCAGGCAATCCCAGAATTCGGGCAATTTCCGCATACCGCTCATCTGCCACAAAGTGCGAATATTTCGGGAATGATGCAAATTTGGTCGGTTTTTTCGCGTTATAACGAATGACGTGCGGCATCAGGATTGCATTGGTACGTCCATGTGCAGTGTGATACTGTCCGCCCCATTTATGCGCCAAGCTGTGGTTAATCCCCAGGAACGCGTTAGCAAAAGCCATACCGGCAATTGTCGAAGCATTATGCATTTTCTCCCGTGCCAGTTTATCCCCTTGCAGTGCCGATTGCTCCAGGTATTGGAATACCAGCTGGATGGCTTTGATCGCCAGACCATCGGTGTAATCATTTGCCATAACCGATACATACGCTTCGATGGCATGTGTCAGTACGTCCATACCTGTATCTGCAACGGCTGTTTTTGGTAGTGAATATACGAATTCAGGGTCTACGATGGCTACATCCGGTGTAAGCTCATAGTCAGCCAGTGGATATTTGGTGTTGCCCAAATTCTTATCTGTGATTACGGCAAACGATGTTACTTCCGATCCTGTACCCGACGTTGTCGGAATCGCTACGAATTTTGCTTTTGATCCAAGGCGTGGGTATTTGTAGATCCGTTTACGGATATCCATGAATTTTTGCTTCAGATCGTTGAAGTCCGTGTCCGGATATTCATAGAACAACCACATGGCTTTGGCAGCGTCCATTGGTGATCCACCACCAAGAGCGATAATGCAATCAGGCTGGAAGCGGCGCATCATTTCCGTACCACGGTCTACCGTTGTGGTTGATGGATCGGGCTCTACATCCGAGAATACTTCGATTGCCACCGGCATTTGGCGTTGACGCAGATAATGCTCCACTTTTTCCACATAGCCCAGTTTGACCATCATGGCATCCGTAACGATGGCTACGCGAGTAATATCAGGCATTTTGGCCAGATACTGCGTCGCTCCTTTTTCGAAGTACACTTTGTTTGGCACTTTGAACCATTGCATATTCACGGTACGGCGAGCCACCCTTTTCACGTTGATTAAATTAACGGCAGTGACATTCGATGAGGTCGAGTTACGACCATATGAACCGCATCCCAGGGTCAATGACGGCATGTTGGTGTTGTAGATGTCCCCAATGGCGCCGTGTGTGGATGGCGAATTCACGATAATCCGTCCCGTTTGCAGACGATCCGCAAATTTGCTTATGACTTCTTCATTATTCGAGTGAATAACGGAGGAGTGACCCATGCCGCCAAAAGCAACCACTTCCGCAGCACGCTCAATCCCTTCAGCTGCCGTTTTTACTTTGTAACAAGCCAGTACCGGACTTAATTTCTCTGCAGACAGCGGGAACTTGGTGCCGACGCCTTCAATCTCTGTTACAAGAATTTTGGTGCCAGCCGGAACCTCGATACCACACATTTGTGCAATGGTTACTGCCGATTGACCGACAATCGCCGGGTTAACCGCACATTTCTCCGCATTGATGGCACCTGCTGTCAATTTCGCAGCTTCATCCTTGTTGACGAAATAACAACCGTTCGCAATCATTTTCTTTTTCACCTGATCGAAGATCGGTTCTTCGATGATGACCGCTTGCTCGGATGCGCAGATCATACCGTTGTCGAATGACTTGGACAAGATCAGATCCGTTACAGCCTGATTGATATCTGCCGTTTTCTCAATAAAGCAAGGTACGTTCCCTGGTCCCACGCCGAGTGCCGGTTTACCACAGCTGTACGCTGCGCGTACCATTGCTGAGCCACCTGTCGCCAGAATGAGCGCCACATCGTTATGATTCATCAATGCATTCGTGCGGTCCATGGAAGGATCATCAATCCACTGGATACAGTCGGCCGGAGCACCATGCTTCACCGCGGCTTCGAGCAAAATTTTGGCGGCTTCGCGGCTGCAGTTCTGAGCTGAAGGGTGGAAACCAAAGATGATTGGGTTACGTGTTTTGATGGAAATCAACGCTTTGAACATTGTGGTGGATGTCGGATTGGTCACCGGGGTAATTCCCATGATAATGCCGACTGGCTCCGCTATTTTCTGGAAGCTTTCATACTCGTTATCTTCAATAACACCTACGGTTTTGTCATATTTGATGCTGTGGTATACATATTCTGTTGCAAAGATATTTTTGGTGATTTTATCCTCATACACTCCGCGACCGGTTTCTTCCACCGCCATTTTGGCAAGCATCATGTGTTTGTCCAGGCCTGCCAGTGCCATGGCTTGCACAATGCGGTCAATCTGTTTTTGATCCATGGACATGAATGCTGCGTGTGCTTTATTCGCTTTGTCAATTAACGTTTGAATATACTGACCTGCTGTCGGTTCTTTTGTTGGGGCGACTTCGTTCTTTACAGCCATCTCCCTCATCCTCCTAAAGGTTCGTATTGTTTTTTTGGTTTGTCTCTCTTCTTTACGTACACATCGTAACATGTCGAAAAGGTTAATTATGTGATTATTTTCACAAAGTATAACAAATTTAATTTAAGTTTTTTTGGAGTTCCGTCCACTGGTCATTTTCACTTCCTATTTAAACTATATAGCTGTTAAATGCAGCCTTCCCTCTCCAAAGTGAATTTAATCACAATGTTTGAAATTTCGCCATTTTTGCCCCCTTTCCATGCCCCTCAAACGGTAAGATTAGGTATATACTGAACTTAAAAATTGAACCACCGCAATTTGTACCGTCCTCCCCGGCGGAGATGACCTAATAAGGACGGTAACGGTTGCGGCGAACCACGGAGTGCGGACTGCATGATTGTAATCCCCCTCCGGTGGATACAAAGGGGAGATAGACTTATGAGAGAACAACTGAGTGTCATGGAAAAACGCGGCAATACCAACTGTTTCTCGGAAGTGAATTTCAATCATCTGCTCGTAACCATGAAAGACCGTACCTTTCCTGAAGGGACCCACCTGTATTGGGAAGGTGATGTGTCCGACAAGCTTTATTATATGAAAAGGGGCCGTGCACAGATCACGAAATCAACGGATGAAGGCAAAGAGCTTATCATGTACATGTACCAGTCCGGTGATATGATTGGTCAGGCAGATCCGTTCTTCGGTTCCAAGCATACGTTCTCGGCCGAAGTGCTGGAAGACAGTGAAATCGGTGTACTGGAGCACAAAGACCTGGAGATGCTGATCTGTCAGCATTGTGACTTCGCCATTGATTTTATGAAGTGGATGGGCATTCATCACCGCTTAACTCAAACCAAATTCCGTGACCTGATGTTATACGGCAAACCTGGTGCGCTCTGTTCCACCTTGATCCGGTTGTCCAATTCTTATGGGGAGCCTCACGGCGATCACGTGATTATTCATAAAAAAATTACCCACACGGATCTGTCCAACATGATTGGAGCTACCCGCGAAAGTGTGAACCGCATGCTTAGCGATCTGCGCAAAAAAGATGCTATTGAATATGATAACGGCATGATTGTTATCAAGGACCTGAAGATGCTCCAAGGCATCTGCCATTGTGAATTATGTCCCAATGAAATCTGCCGCATCTAAGCATTAAGTGCTTGGAGTCATCACCTTTCAGTAATGAGCTTAATCTATAAGTGACATGAAAAAAGCCCGTCCTCCTGCAGAGGTCCGGGCTTTTATAATTATGTTTAAGATGCCGTTAACTGTAATTTAACCGCATCCCGTGGATTCAACTTCATATCCAAACCGTTTTCCATCAGTTCCTTGTCATTCACCATGATCACCCAACGCTGATTCATGCGTGGAACAACATTTTCAACCGAAACGACGTATTTGTTATTTTCCGACATTCTGACGATGCCGCTGGACTTAAGCACATCCCGAACCGTGCACTCCTGGATATAGACACCCGCATATTGACGATTAAGGTCTGGCATAATATTGCCGCCGCTGATCTTGAGCAGGGTTGTCTGATATGCAACACCTTCTCCTTTACTGTCGGCGGCTTTTACGTAAATGATCACTTCATCCTTGGCATGAAGCTCCATGCCCCAATTTTCCGGATCAATATCCTTGCCGTTTAGCTTAACTGCCCAGCTTAGCGAGGAATCAAGTGAAACTTCCCCTACGGATTGAATCCGCTTGCCGTCGGCCGTAAAATCAACCAGACCACTGTTCAATAGCGCCTTCTTTAGCGTGAGTCCTTCACTAAAATCCCTCTTGATCGACTTCGTTGCATCAGGCAAAAAAGTGCTTCCATCGACAGCAACGGTAATGGTATTGGAAGTATCGGTCTCCTTGACCACCGGCTGTTCAGAAGGCTGTGTCTCTGTACATCCGGCTAGAATTGCCATGATAAGCAAACATAAACCGATGTAACCGGGGAACTTCTTCATCATGTCGGTAACACCACCCTGCGTAAAATCTTCACCCTGTTGTCCATAACCTCTATTATGGCACAATATTCATTCAAAAAAAGTGTCAATGCCGTTACTTTTCTTCCATATTCCTTCCTGCAGCACAAAGAGCCCGCATGCGGGCTCCTTCGTTTGGATCGTTCAACCCTTATATTTAATTACCCTCTATTGAACACAAGCCTGCATATAAGTCCGGCCCCCGTCCCCATTTTTCAGGTACGGATTAAGCCCATGGAACTGTTCCTCCGACACATATACTCCTGTCAAAAGTCGCCCTTCGAGCAGCTCTCCATCCATCTGTACACAGAATGTAGGAGCTGTTACGTATTCCTGATACAGCCGGATCTGACTGTACGGATGGTGAATTTTGAAGAGCTTGCCCTGCTCATGCAGGGGACGTTCTGAGAAGTATGTCGGTACAATGTACCGGGCGATGACATCCAGCTCTTCTGTGGTATAAAAAGCTTCATCACCAAGCCAGGGTGCCAGCAGCCTGATTTTTTCATATTGAGACCATACAATGGCTTGAATTAGCATTTCGGGTTTCACATATCTTCGTTTCCCCGCAGCTCCAATAAGCTGACCACGTGGAAAATCATCATCCAGCTTATCCTGCACAGATCCCGGGTATCTTAACTCACAACCAATGCATTTCCAGCCTGACGATGTCTGAATCCACTTTTGCAGGACGACCGGAGCCACTTCCTGCCCAGTGCTGTTTCCGAGTGGAACTGCTTCCCCTGGGTCCTGGTTACCCACGCGGGGATTAACATAATATTTAAACAGTTCCGCAGCTTTTTTGTAAATCAGATGAACCTGAATGGATGCGCTCTCAAGTTCCGCAATATCTTGTTTGCCGTAGCGTACTTCACGGGATAAGCTTTCTTCTCTCATGACAAGTGGCCTCCTCGCTCCGGCCGCCTGCGGCCATTTTTCTTAAATTATACTATAACTTCTGTCAATATGTGCAAGACCTGCAGGAAAAAGGTGGTTTCTTTCTACATTCCTGTATATTGAACTGACAAGCTATGATGACTGATTAAACATATAAGACAAAAAACTCCTGATTTCAGCGAAATCAAGAGCTCTCTGTTGTCAGGTCACATCATTGAGCCTGGACATATGAATCGTTTAATCTACCCATTGCTCTGCCCAGTCCTGAATTTGGTTCATTACTGGCTGCAAAGCTTTCCCTTTTTCTGTTAGCTCGTATTCAATACGAACCGGTGTCTCGGGATAAACATGACGAATCAGAATACCTTCACTCTCCAGATCTTTCATCCGTTCAGATAACATCTTGTCACTCATGGACGGAATCAGGTTGGAAATATCCTTGAATCGCTTAGACCCACTCATCAACGTTTGAATAATCAGACCGTTCCAGCGTTTGCCCAAAAACGAGAATGCCGTCTCAAAACGCGGACACATCCGTAAATCTTGGCCTTCCACATTAATCACCTCTTTAGAGATCACTGAACTTACATTTAGTTAGTATATTTCATAATAACACATTTACGCCACAAAGAAAACGTCTGCCGTAAAAAAGTTAAAATTTAATAGGCATCTTTGCACTTTGACTATACAACAAGTATACCTCAGGACGATTCGATGAACCATGGCAAATATCGTATAACTCCCATGTACCTATCTTACCCAAAAAGAACCCATCTGCCACAGTCATACTTGACTCGGAGAAGGGTTCTTAGGTATAGCGTTTCATTTGCCCATCAGATACTACTTTTGCGGCCTAGACCAGCACGCCACCAAATGGTCTTACAGGTTCGCTCTTGCCAAATTGCGGCTTGAAGCTGCGGGCAGGATATGCCCATTTTACTGCATTGCTGATCACTCTCAGAATTTCCGGCTTGTAATACGTCGGATAGGTTTCATGGCCTGGACGGAAGTAGAAGATTTTGCCTTCACCGCGACGGAACGTACAGCCGCTTCGGAATACTTCCCCACCCTGGAAGTTGCTTACGAACACGAGCTCATCAGGTACCGGAATATCGAAGAATTCACCGTACATTTCTTCCTTTTCAAGTACAATTTTGCCTTCAATCCCATCCGCAATGGGATGAGAAGGATTAACACACCATACGATCTCCTGCTCGTCAGCTACACGCCATTTCAGATCACAACTGGTGCCCATCAAGGCCTTGAACGGTTTGGAGAAATGCCCGGAATGCAGAACAATCAGTCCCATGCCGTTCAGTACTCGCTGTGCAACCTTCTGTGAGATCTCGTCGCTTACACGATCATGTGCCATATGTCCCCACCATATCAGCACATCTGTGGAATTCAGCACCTCATCACTTAAGCCGTGTTCAGGCTGATCCAGTGTAGCTGTCCGAATCGCAAATCCTTCGCCGCCGAGTCCGTCTGCCAGCGCCCGGTGCAATCCGTCTGGATAGACTTCCCTTACTTCATCGTGAATTTTCTCATGGACAAACTCATTCCAAATGGTGACGTTAATCATATTCAATTTCCCCCTAGTATAGCTCTAAACCCACCACATATCGCCCAGCGGTTCCTCAATCAATACTTGCTGGAGATTTTGTACGGCTTTAGAGAATCCTTCTTCAACCGACATCAGACCGTCTTCGTGTTCAATACTTACAACATAATCGTAGCCTACGAGACGCAGGGCACTGATAATATCTGCCCAAGTCTTGTTATCATGACCATAACCTACCGAGCGGAACTGCCAAGCGCGGTCAAGCATGTTTGTGTAATCCTGCATATCTGTCAAACCATGTTTGTTTACGTTTACCGGATCGATCGTTGTATCTTTAGCATGGAAGTGATGGATCGCGCCTTCACGTCCCAGAATGTGAATCGCTTGTACCGGATCAATTCCTTGCCACCACATGTGACTTGGATCCAGGTTCGCACCAATGACTTCCCCTGCAGCTTCACGCAGTCTTAACAAAGTAGCTGGAGTATGCACAGAGAATCCACCGTGCAGTTCCAATCCTACTTTCACATTGTGATCTGCTGCATACTTGCCCCACTCTGTCCAGTACGGGATCACTTTGTTCTCCCATTGCCATTTCAACACTTCCTGGAAATCATTCGGCCACGGTGCAACAGGCCAGTTCGGATACTTCGCATCTTCATGGTCTCCCGGACATCCGGAGAATGTGTTCACTACAGGAACTTCCAGCTTTTGTGCCAATTGAACTGTTTTCACGAAATCATCGTGGAAACCTTTGGCGATATCTTTTTGCGGATGAAGCGGGTTACCGTGACAGCTCAGTGCGCTGATGGTCAGACCGCGTGATTCCACTGCATTTTTAAAGTTTTTCAGTGCTGCTTCATTGTTCAAAAGCTCCTCCGGATTGCAATGTGCATTGCCTGGATGGCCTCCAGTTCCGATCTCTACTGCTTTCAAACCCTTGGATGCTACGTAGTCAAGTGCATCCTCCAATTTACGTCCTCCGAATAGTACCAAAAATACGCCGAGTTTCAAGTGCGATTCCTCCCTGGATTAAATATCGAATAATTGCTGATTAAATGAACCAAGAACTGCATAAATGTACCGTTCAGATCACAAGTTTGTTTTAATAGTGTGGAAAATCTAGAGCATTTCTATCCTGAAATTAAACGTAACAATACTGGTTATTCCAGATGGAAAAACCATCTTCCTGTGTTGCTTGAACTTCAACTTAAGTCATTTGAATACCCTTAATTCGATTGTACAATTTCAGTCGGATCCTCATTTTCTTTGGTCGCTGCATTTGGATCGTAAGTACTCTCAAGCATAACGTGCTTGCCCTCCAAAGAAGAGCGCTGGAATGCATGCATCGCTTCTAGCACGTGATACGCGAGCTTGCCGCTGGCTTTGTGTTCCCGTCCGGCACGAATGGATTCGACCATCTCGGTAACGCCAATTCCGCGTTCATTCTGACTGCTCTCGAAGACAGGGGTTACCGTCTCCCACGTATCCTGACCGAATCTGCGCAGCTTCACTTCCCCATTGAAATAGTTAGGATCCGGTACACTCAGCGTGCCTTCGGTTCCGTAAATCTCAATTCGAGGCAAGTCCGAAGCTCCACGAATATCGAAGCTGGTAATCATCGTTGCAATGGCTCCGTCGGTAAAATCGATGGTACCTGCCAGATGCGTCGGAGTTTGTACCCGGAGAGGCGTTCCTTCCTTCGGTCCCGAGCCAATAACACGATCGGTGATCTGAATGCCTGCAGAAGAACTGATTCTCCGAATGGGTCCCAGCAATGTAACCAGCGCTGTGAGATAGTATGGTCCCATGTCAAACATAGGTCCTCCTCCTGCAATGTAAAAGAACTCGGGATCGGGATGCCATGCTTCAGGTCCGCCACCCATGAAGAAGGAAGTCGCCGCAATCGGTTTCCCGATCAGACCGTCTACAATAGCCTGACGTGCCGTCTGAATGCCTGATCCAAGGAAGGTATCCGGTGCGGAACCAACATACAATCCCTTCTCTTCAGCAAGTTCAATGACTTTGCGGCCGTCTTCAAGCGAAATGGCCAGTGGCTTCTCGGCATAGACATGCTTGCCTGATTCAAGCACAGCCAGATCGGTCATGGCATGACTGCCAGGCACCGTCAGGTTCAGCACAAGCTCGATTTCCTTATTTTGCAGCAACTCATCTACATTGTAAACGTTTGCGATATTAAATTCATCTGCCCGTTCCTGAGCACGTTCACGGATCAAGTCCGCTACGGCTACAATTTCAATGAGCGGGCTATTTTTCAGATTCTCCAGATAGATGGCGCTGATGTTACCGCACCCGATGATGCCTGCTTTTAATTTCTCCAATGTGACGTTCATCTCCTTACGCATGGTGAGAAGCTGTGATGAATGTTTGGTGCCTTGAATTTAATACTATGGTATTCCGTTTTGGGTTCAATTAAAATGAATAATATGATCGAAACATGAACTATCTGGTCATAATTTTCAAATTGCAAGGAGTATGCCAATGCCGACCGATTATTCCTGCCAGGTTCTTACAGCAGGCTTCTCATTTCATCGCAAACCCTATGCGGGTATTCATCCCGAAGGGGTTAAGAACTACCTCCTGAGGCTGCAGACCGACGGTCGCTGCCGGGCACGAATAGACGGCGAGATGTCACTCGTCGATGCGGGCGATCTGCTTCTTTTCAGTCCGGACGAGCCTTATGAACTCAAAATAGACAATGAACGTAATCCGATGGGAGAACGACTCGTAGAGAGCGGTGACTACCATATCTTTTTTAATGGCTCCTGGGTGGATGAATGGTGGGAACGCCACAAAAGGCCAAACCGGATTAAGGTCGAATTGACCGAAAGCCTGCTGACCCTGTTCCGTCAACTCGTGCTGGAGCAGCGCCGAATCTCCAATCCATATCCAGAGATCTCCAGTTACTACATGCGCATCTTATGTCTGGAAGTGGATCGTCTTCTCGCTGAACATCCGACGATAACCAACACCAACTATGTGGCGTATGAAATAAAAAATTATATCGAGGAGAATGCTTCCTCCCTGTTCAAACTTGAAGATGTAGCAACCCATGTGGGCATCAGCGTGTCACGCGGGGTTCATCTGTTCAAGGAAGCGTTTGGCAAAAGTATCATGCAGTATACGCTGGACGTAAGGCTGAACATGGCCAGAGAACGGATCATCTTCAGTCCGATGACCCTGGAGCATGTCGCCGAATCGTCGGGGTTTAACAATTACACCTATTTCCACCGCGTATTCCGCTCCCGGTTCGGCATGTCGCCCAAGGAATTCCGCCTCATTCACCGGGAACAGATGTAAGGTATTATACGTAAATTATGCTTATTTGCGCGCGGCTATTGCCTCCGATACCACCATGGCCAAGTCTTCGTTGCCAAACATGGACAACACACCCAGCACCGTATCATCCGGAATCTCTCCGGCTTCCTCCTTCGGCACAACCAGCTGCAGCACTTGCTGCAGCCGTTCATTGCTCTGCTGATCCGGGTAAGCTTGCCGGTACATTTCTTCTGGGTCCAGTCCATGATTGGCACACCACTGGGCGAATACCAAAATCATCATTTCTTCTTCCTGTTTATAGGTTTCTACGACCGCTTCCTCGATCTGTTTTCTGCGTTCCTTTTCATATTCGTCCATTGTGTCATTCCTCCGTATGAGTTATGTTCTTTATCCCGTTTTTAACAGAAGATCATTTCAGAATCAGCTGCTCTGCCAGCTCATGGCTATCCATTACGTGACTGGAGCTAATGATGCAATCGTCCGGGGTGTCCAGGTTAGTCAAGAAATGATCTACGGCTCCGCTAAATCCTCTGCGTGTTAATATGGAGTCCCAGCTGCCGAAAGTTTCCTTGCGTTCAAGCTCTCCGCGTTCGGTATATCTGGCTTCTTCCATATTCACAACTTCCACCGATCTGCCTCCGCCGTGGAGTTCGATCTTCTCCAGGTCAGCCCCCGCCTCGCGCACCATATCGAATCGTCCGATGGCCTTTCTTCCAAGCTTGGCAGATCCGGCAGCATGAAGAAGCTGGTCCATATCATTCGTGCGGGTCCATTGATGAACCAGCTCCACATGATGATCCGAATACCATAACATCAGATCCAGCATATGAATCAGATCATCATAGATCGTTTTTGCTGCAGGAAGATGCTGAGTACCTGTCCGATGCTTCGTTAACATCAAGGATTCAAAACCCTGCCCGCCCTGCATCCAAGTTTTCGCTTTCTGGTACATTGGTGCAAATCTTCGGTTAAAACCTACCGCGAGGAGCAGCCCCTGCGCCTCGGCAAAAGCAGTCATTTCTTCGGATTCCCGCAAGGTGTAGGACAGCGGTTTGTCCACATATACAGCTAGTCCCCGTTCCAAACATTGCATGACAATATCAAAATGTGCTTCCGTTGCTGTATGTACAAAAACGGCATCCAGATCCCATGACAATAGTTCTTTCAGATCCGTCGTTCCGTTATCTAATCTATAAGCATGCTGAGCAGCCGTTACCGGCTCCGGAGAACGGTTCATAATACCGGCAATTTCCACATTAGGATGCGCGGTTAACAGGGGCAAGTATACTTTGTGAGCAATACCTCCAAGTCCGATGATCCCAGCTCGGGTTCGCTTCGTTATTTCCATGATAAGCATTCCACCTTCAGATGAGTTCTAAGTTCCACGACCTATAGTGTAACCCTTCAGCCAGCAACATGCCAGTTGATCAGCACAAGAAGGATTGAATTATCCGGTTCCCGGTCGAACGTGGTACACTTGGGTAGAAAGGCATATAGGATCAGGAGATTGGAGTAGTGCCCTGACCTGAAAGGAGCGTTTGGGGATTTGCGGAAATGGTTATGGCTCCTCTTGTATGTTTTGCTCGCCGGAGTCACGTTTATTAACAGATATGAATTGCTGGCATGGACCGATCAGAATCAGTCCATACCCCTTCTAATTATCATAGCAATGCTTTTTGCGTTGGTACCTGTGATTCCCTACAAGTTTGTAATCGCAGCTTTGGGGTACAGTTACGGCACCACAACAGCAGCTTGGGTATGCTGGGTGGGGACCACCCTCGCAGCACTGCTCGTTTATGCGGGAGCGAGATATGCTTTTCGTAATCAGGCCAGAGCTTACCTGGATCGCATCCGTGGATTGAGTCGTTTTACCACCTGGATGGAGGCTCATCCCTTTATGGGCATTATGACGCTTCGCCTGCTTCCCGTTGTGCCTCAAACTGCGGTTAATATCTATGCCGGCATTACCTACACACCTTTTTGGGTGTTCATGGTGGCTACGGCCATCGGAAAAATGCCTGCCATCATAATTTTTGCCTATGCGGGCGCGAAAGCGGAAACTTCTCTCTGGGCGAGTCTGCTCATTTTTGTGGGATACTTTGCCATTATGGGCCTCGTCTTACTGCTTTTTCGTGTTCGCTCGCGAAAAAAGACCTGATTATTACTCATCAACATGACTAATCGGCTTCATCGTCCCTGTTCGGCTTGGTTGGCTTGTCAATTCAGGATATAATAGAAGTGTAAGCCAAATTCATTGATCTTCATCAGAAATGGAGTGACTATAGCATGGAACAACATTCAAGCGAAAAAGCAACATTTGCAGGCGGATGCTTCTGGTGTATGGTGTCCCCCTTTGAGGAACTGCCCGGAATCCACAAGATCGTATCGGGTTATACAGGAGGACATACCGAGAACCCCACATATGAGGAAGTCTGTTCGGAAACGACAGGACATGTAGAGGCTGTTCAAATTACGTTCGACCCTTCCATCTTCCCTTATGAGAAGCTCGTCGAGTTATTCTGGCAGCAGATCGATCCGACGGATACGGGTGGACAATTTCATGACCGCGGATCTTCATACCAGACGGCCATCTTCTACCACAGCGAAGAACAGCGTCAGATTGCAGAAGCCTCCAAGGCGGCTCTGGAGCAGAGCGGACGGTTTGATAAGCCGATCTTCACACCCATTTTGCCTGCCAAACCATTCTATGAGGCGGAAGAACATCATCAGGACTATCACCACAAAAATCCGGCTCACTATAAACGGTATCGCAAAGGCTCCGGACGTGAAGACTTTATCGAGCGCAACTGGTCCGGCAATGTGGATAAAAGCAATCTGAAAGAGCGTCTGACTCCACTTCAATACGAAGTGACCCAGAATAATGCAACGGAACCTGCGTTCCACAACGAGTTCTGGGATCACCACGGTGACGGAATCTATGTGGATATCGTTTCTGGCGAGCCTCTCTTCAGCTCAACGGACAAGTACGATTCCGGCTGCGGCTGGCCAAGCTTCACGCGTCCATTGCGTGATTACAACGTGAAGGAAAAAACGGATCTCAGCCATTTCATGATTCGTACCGAAGTCAGAAGTCGTGAAGGGGATTCCCATCTGGGGCACCTGTTTAACGACGGTCCTGTCGAAGCGGGTGGTATGAGGTACTGCATTAACTCCGCCGCTCTTCGCTTTGTACCGAAGGAAGACTTGCAAAAAGAGGGATACGGCGAGTATGCAGTCCTCTTCAAATAAATTTAATACGACTGCCTAACCGTGGAACCAAAACACGGTCCAAAAAAGCAGGAGCAGCGGGTTATCACCGGTGCTCCTGCTTTTTTCATGTTCCTATTTGAATCAGATATGATATGTAAAGAGTTCTTGACACCTACACTTTTTACCATTTACAATACAGCTGTAAAGAGTTCTTTACAACCTAGGAGCAAGGAAAGAGGTTGATTCATGCAAAACCGTATTAAGCTGCTGCGTGAAGAGCTGGGCATATCCCAGGGCAAACTCGCCGAGTTGTGTGACGTCAGCCGACAAACCATTAACGCCATAGAGAATGACAAATACGACCCCAGCCTTCCGCTCGCCTTTGCCATTTCCGAGGCGCTTGAGGTCACCATCGAGCAGTTATTTCAGTACGAAAGGAAAAATTCAGAATGAAAATAAAGCATTGGAAAATGACCCTTACAGGTGCTGCAGCATTCATTGTGCTTGCTACTGTTATTTATCGTACTGCAGCAGGAAAGGACATTGGATTGAACGATATAGCTTCACTTGGTGCAGTTACGATCCTATTCCTGTCAGCCCTAACTTGGGGCACCAAAGAGGATCGGGATGGGGTGCGTGAGGATGAGGAACTGGGCAGACGCATTAGGGAGCAGAGCTCGAAGGTGGGATATTTTATACTGACCCTGTTCATTCTGGTGGCCGTTGGTATAGATCAATGGGTCCATGAAAAGCCAAGCCTCCTGCTATTATCGTTGCTCGGACTTTCCATGGTTACGCTGCCTTTTATCGAATGGGTTCACATGCGCAAATACAGGACAACAGAGGATTAACGTGTTCTGCGCAGCGTCCCTCCCCTGATGCCCTGTTCCATTTACTTCTTCACATCCAGCTGACGACCCACCCGATCCAGTATGCAAATGGAATGAGCAGCAGCTGGGCCACAAGCGTGCCGAATAAACGGGATACCAGCATGCAGCCATAGATCTGATTCATTCGGTCCAAACGGATTTCGCCTCGCAGGGATTTGTCACTGAGCAGGGAAATTCGCGGATCGATCAAGATCGTTAGCAAAATGGTCGCAATTCCGTTAATCAGCCCTGTCGATTGGGAGGCAGCCACTGCCTGCCCTGGATACAGGTAAGCTGCGTACAAACTGGATAATACACCCGTTGTATAAATGGCTGTCACCGCTACATTAAGCGTCATTAAACGTCTTGGCATTCCATGCTGCACTAATCGCTTAGCCATCTTCCAGGAAGGTGGCGTAATATAATAGGCTGCGTTTCTGATTTTGGTGCCGTTCAGCAACCCGCGTACCATCCCCGGAATGGACCCCGCTGCTTCAAAATGCACAACCATTCTGGACGCAAGCTTCACCATCGTTGGAAAACATAATATGGCGATTGCGGTTCCTGCTGTTGCCGCCCCCATCAGCCAGTGCAGCTGCACGGCAAAATGTGAGTTCCCTCCACTTGTTGCGGTATCCACCAGATTCCCTACCATCGGTCCCTGGGCCATGTTCGATGTACGCGATACCAGCAGCAGAATCCCCGACAAGGAAAGGGCCAGCGCAATTCTTCGGGTTCTTAGCCCGCCAAGACGAAGCGCATAAGACAGGCTGTCTGCAGCATGAATAAGCATGGTAAACAGCATCGGAATAGCCAGACTCAGACTGAACATACGATTTTACTCCTTTTATTTTCCTGTATTGGACTTTTTGTACATGTGACAGCATTATACCCCTCCAGTTTGCAAAAGTATAGGAATACCATCCCTGTATGACAAATCATCCCCCCCCTTCACAGCCTATCCATTTTGTCGTTTATCCCTTCTCCCGTAGGGTAATATACAACTAACCATGATTACTTTATAGGAGGGATTCAGGCATGCCTTGGAATAAGAATGATTATCCGGTATCCATGAAAAATCTGGAGCCCCGTATCCGAAATAAGGCGGTTGAAATCGCCAATGCCCTGCTGGATGACGGGTATGAGGAAGGACGCGCAATAGCGATAGCCACTGCCAAAGCCGAAGAATGGGATGAGAACCACCCTGAAGCGGGTTCAACGGATTCGAGCCGATCATCTGATGGTAGCGGTTCAGCTTCTAAACGTCGCCATTCAGAACCCGTCTCCTCTTCCAAAAGCCATGACAATATTCACGTCGTACCCACGGATTCGGGCTGGGCTATTAAGGAAGAAGGCCAATCCCAATATGTATCCACGTTTGACACCAAATCTGAAGCGGTGGATGCCGCCAAGGAAATCAGCGGTGAGCAGAACATTCGGGCTATTATTCACAACCAGGATGGACAGATCGCTTCTTCCATCAAACCCTGACAGGTTTGTGCATCACTCTGAATGTGATCCATATAAAAACAGCTTCTCAGTGTATAAAGCAACAAAAAAAGTCCTTTTGACTGCCGCTCAGGCAGTCAAAAGGACTTTTTGGTTACTTTCATTTAATGTGTTACTCCTCTCGCCACCGAAGTCCGTGGTGCAGGGGCAGTCACCGCCTTGGCTGCCGAAGGCATGGATACCTTCACAGCTGAGGTCGTAACGGTCCGGCGTACCGGAACACTGACCACGTACGTAATGACTTTGCTGGCAATCCACACGGCCAGAATGGTATATAAAGTTTCTTTTACCGGAAGAAAGAAAAGGGATAAGCCCAGTACAAACGCATCGCTGACAAAGAAAACGGTTCCCAGCTTCCATCCCTTCCAGCGGCTAACGAGCACGGCAAGAATATCATCTCCGCCTGTCGCTCCGCCGAATCGGAGCACGATCCCTGCCCCTACACCCGTCAATATGCCGGAGAGGACAGCCGGAATCCACAGGTTTCCGTTGAATGACATCTGCAATGTCGAGTATCGCTCAAAGCCGTCATAGAACAGGGAAAATGCGCCTACGCCAATCAGCGCCTGAATCATGAACTTCCAGCCCTTGATGAACCAGGCCAGGATCATGACCGGAATGTCGAGTAACAGCATGCCAATGGCAGGCGATAACCCCGTTGCGTATTTTCCGAGCAGGGCCAGACCGACAAATCCGCCCTCCGATAAATGATTCTGAAAATTAATGTGATAGTAAGCAAATGCCAAAATAAAAGTACCGAGCAGCATGATGGCGAGTTTTCCCGCCTCAGCCTTAATGTGTTGTTTGGTTAACGATGTTCTCTTCATTCAGGTTCCCTCGCAGTTTGTAGGTTGGTTTTTAGACCGACCGTACCCTGCAAAAGGCAAGCCTGGAAGAAATCATCGTATTTGTCCTTCGAATATTCATTCCAATCCCCTCTTTCGCAGAGTCAGCCGTTTTTTTGAATACGGTTGGTTTACTCTACAAGGGGCGCTAAGTGTATGAGAGATCGTAACGTTTCCAGATCGTCCTTGGGGAGATTGTCCTTCGGGAACTCATGGTATCCTGATCCTTTCTGTCTGTTTGTGGTTAGCTACTTCAATTAAACTGACGAACATCACACGTTTGACGCATAAACTTTACACTTAACCACTTCGATTGCAGCCCCCTCTTCCGATCGCTGTTATCCCGGAATTTTTTGATTCCCTTCTCCTAAGGGAAAAATTCGGTGATAAACGCGAGCGCTTCGCTTCTCCAGATGGGTTCTGCACTCTTCGTTCCGTGTAAATGACACTCTGATAAAAACATGTAATTTCTTTTATCCAGTTTAAACTGCTATAGCTAACTTGCTTGTTCTTCTATTATATAACACCGACATGGACGGGTCTAAACAGCAGACCCTTCAAAAATGCGCATAAAGCATGCTCTGGGCGGCTCCAGCAGGCAAACAGCCACACCAGGACAATCAATGCTTACTAATGGTGCAACCTGCTCCTTCATTCTATGACCGATGATTGCGAATATAACTGTCAGTCACCCAACTGTGACAAAATGGGGCCATTTTTTATTTTTGTGCGAATTTTGAAGGAATCATCGAGAGCTTTCACATACACTATAGCAAACGAAAATCGGCTCATTCTTGACCAGCGTGGACGTTTTCCAGACTTACTCTGCTTTTTATGGTATAATATAACAATTGATTCCCACTACCGTTTAAGCGAGGCGGATTGATGAAAACATTGAAGCCAAGAGTCTTTATTGGCTGCTCGCTGGAAGCGAAGCCGATTGCAGCCGCAGTACACGAAAATTTGCGTTTCTCAGCCGAAGTTACTCCTTGGTACTCCGGTGTTTTCAATCCAAGCAGCTATACGATGGACGATCTGGAAACAGAGGTGCGCACGACGGACTTTGCCATTTTTATTTTTCATCCGGATGATATATCCAAAATTCGCGGGAAGTACTATGCATCTGTCAGGGATAATACAATGCTGGAAATGGGTTTGTTTATGGGCCGTTTGGGACGAAAGCGTATTTTTTTCATTCTTCCGGAGGATATTACAGACATCAAGGATGCTGCAAAAATCGAGGGATTACGTATGCCTACCGATCTTCTTGGTTTGAATCCACTGGTCTATGAGATTCGTTCTGATGGCAAGTGGGCGCCAGCTGTGTCGGTTGCATGCTCCAAAATTGCTGACAGTATAGAGGAACAAGGACGATGGGTAGATCCAGAATTGGAGAAAATCATCAATCAGCATAAAGTAACTGAAGGAGAAGCACGGCTGCAATTGCTAAAGCTTCTGAGGTTCTTCAGAGAGTTGCTGCGGGTTCGCAAAGCGGATGCCGTCATGCTCGACCGAATGAGTGATGCCCTTCGTACGGCATTTGTGTCCCATCCTCCATTCGCAGTACGTGGTACAGCCATATACCGTACAGATGACAGTGGTTATATCGAGCAATTATGTGGTAATGTAGGGGAACCGGGGAGAAAATATGAGTTGTCTGCCAATGACGACAAAGAGCCAGATGACCCAAAGCGCATTCTGGTCATTGATTCTTACCGTGAAAATAAAATCAAGATTAACCTGTATGACGATTACCTTGAGAAAGAATATCTGCTATGCTATCCTGTAGCCAAGAGGTATGTGATTACGGTTCATATTATTGGACATATAGATGCGGATGAGGCGGTATTTCAACAGATTGACCTACAGAATCGTCAACTGTTCAACGCCATCAACGATTTGTTAGGAGGCGAACCGGAATGAAACCGGAAATGAAAAAAATAAGCAAGCGCTGGGGCAGCGAAAAAAAGGTACGCCTCAGCTCTGCGCCCGAATCATCACGACCGGTTCCGGAACCTAAGGAAGAAGATCGTTTCCACAAACCGGCCGTCCCGCTAATCACGATCGGCCCCTCGCTTAAGGGGAAGGAACGACCTTATAAGGTCATCCTGGAAAAAGAAGCTTTGTACGAGAAACCTCAATATTTAGCTTAACTTCTATGCATTGTTCTCAATTCTGCCGCTGATATCGGCAGTACGTCACAAGCCCCGCCTCCCAAGGCAGGGGCTTTTTTGTCGGCCATTCTCCCGCAATTAAACCAACCAACCGGAAAAGAACACCTCTCCCCACTAACCTCGGAAAGCTTAAGAATCCAGTCCTGCAATTGCATTAGGCCATTTCTTACGCTCTTAGGTTTCCTGCATAACCCAAAAATTATACCTAAAATTTGGAGTATGCTTGTCCTGATCAATCATCCCCATAATGAAATGTACATGGTCCTGCTGAAAGCCCAATCCCATTTTTTTCTTGTTGTATTCCGTATCATCATTGCATATATTGATTATAATATAAGAACACATGTTCTGTAAATATATATGTTCGAATTCAAGGTTAAGGAAGTGAATGTATGTCATCCTCCTCTTCCGCCCCATCCCCTGCAGATGAAGACCACCGATTGGTTAAAAGCCTTGTCGTGGGTACCCTGCTGCTGGATGTGCTTGAACGGGATATTCACACCCTGGATTCACTTCTGCTGAAAATGCCCGAGGTGTACGTCCTATCCCTGACCCGCATTCAAAATCAGGTACTTCAAGAAATGCTGGCAGTTCGGCAGCAGATGCGGAAACGTGGAGTCAAAATTCTTGAGGAGAAACGTGAACAGGATGGCATCGAAACCGTCTACCTGTGCAGGGGATATTGGCAGCGGTTCTACATGCTCTGGACGTTCGCGCGTAATGAAGTCAAGCAAGAACTCAGCCGACATCTGCATATTGATCTGACGCAGCGCATGTAGCTTGTACCGGAATACAGGTTGACCCGGAGTGGCCGGGTTCATTAAGATGGAATGGAACGTTATCGTTATCAACGATGAACCTATATTAGACGTGAAATGAATTCTTTCTAAAACAAAAAAAGCCTGTCGTCTATACTAAGGCGAACAGACTCTATAATTAGAAATTCCCTCAGACGTCTCATTACTCAAGGAGTTGTACTTCATGAATTTGAATTCGGGTAACCAACCATCCACTAGATATACAGGCATTGCGGCAGATGTCACCGAGTTGATCGGACAGACGCCGGCTGTAAAACTAAACAGGCTCACAGGCAGCGACTCTGCTGACGTATATGTCAAACTGGAATATTTCAATCCAAGCGGCAGTGTCAAGGACCGTGCTGCTTACAATCTGATCATTCAGGCTGAACGGGCTGGGCTGCTGCTTCCCGGAGCAACCATCATCGAGCCGACCAGCGGCAATACCGGCATCGGTCTCGCCATGAATGCAGCCGCCAAAGGATATAAGGCCATTCTCGTCATGCCAGACAATATGTCCAAGGAGCGAATCAACATTCTGAAAGCCTATGGCGCAGATGTCGTACTCACTCCTGCGGCTGAACGGATGCCTGGGGCTATCCGCAAAGCGAAAGAGCTTCACGCTGACATTCCGGGCAGCTTCATTCCTCAGCAATTCGAGAATCAGGCCAATCCGGACATTCACCGGGTTACGACTGCTCCCGAGATTATGCAGCAGATGGAGGGCAAGCTGGATGCTTTTATTGCAACAGCGGGCACAGGCGGCACCATTACTGGAACCGGTGAAGAGCTGCGCAAGCAGCTGCCGGATATCCGGATCTATGCGGTGGAGCCCAAAGGTTCACCCGTGCTCTCCGGCGGTGAGCCCGGTCCCCACAAGCTCGTCGGTACAAGTCCGGGGTTCATACCGGACATTCTGAATACCGACGTGTGGGACTCCATTATCCAGGTGTCCGATGAGGATGCACTGGATACAATGCGGCAGCTTGCTGCCCGGGAAGGGCTGCTGCTCGGCCCTTCATCTGGTGCTTCGGCCTGGGCCGCACTGCGCATTGCGCGAGAATTGGGACCAGGCCACCGAGTGCTCTGTATTGCGCCGGATACCGGGGAACGGTATTTGAGCATGGGTATTTTTTAACACAATATAATCTGTACTCCTAAAAAAGGCTGCCTCTTAAGTCATCATGTTGACTAAGGGCAGCCTATTTGCGTTCACTTGCTCCATGAGCCTGCTACACGCTTAGCTAGGAGTAAGGGAAACTCCACTCCAGGCACCCTCAATATCATATCAAAATAAAAATAAGCTCTTGCTCACCTACAGATGATTCATCCGCAGAGAACAAGAACTTATTTCGATAAGCAATCATTTTAAGAACATGTAACTAAACCAATCAGTGTGTCAACGTGGTCCATTCCACACCTTTGGGAAGCAGGGCCGCTATGCGGTCTTTGGCTTCCTTTTTGGTATACAGCGATTCATCGAGAATGACTGCAGAACCCGAGTCACTGCTTGTGCGAATCAAACGTCCCAGACCTTGCTTCACGCGCAGCAGCATGTATGGAAGATCAATCTCTTCGTACGGTGCCGCCGATGCACTGCGTTTAGCATTAAATACAGGATCCTGCGGAGGATACGGGAGCGACCAGATCATGACATTGGATAATGAAGGGCCCGGAACGTCCAGTCCCTCCCACAGATTGACGGAGCACAGCACACTCTCCTCATCCTGCTGGAACGCAGCAATCAGATCACTGATCTCCCGGTCACCTTCGTACATGAATCGCAGTCCCTGTGCTTCCGGAACATGAATGATGTCCTGTTTAAACGTTCGCAGCTCTTCCATGGTACGGAACAGAATAAGTGCACGGCCGCCACTTTCCTGAAGCATCGACACAGCATCTCGCATCCGATTTTCGTTCTCCGGGTGACCTGGTACAGCTTGATCTGTAATCTTCATCTGCATTTTATCTGCATAGTCATATGGAGAAGCAACCGAGAATGATACAAAATCATCAATCCCCAGACTGTCTGCCACATAACGGAAGGAATTGTCAACAGACAAGGTTGCCGACGAGAATACAATTGGAATCCCGGTATTGAATACGCGCTCGTTCAGGATTTCTTTTACCGTGCGAGGCATGATGGACAGCGTCGTCTCGTCCTCATTCTCTTCCGCCCAGCAGATGTAGCCATCTTCCTTGCGGAACAGAGACAATGCCGTCTGGATCATATCCAGATGTTCTTCCACTACCCGCATCTGGTACCCATCCAGCGAGAACAATCCGCTCTCGAATACCAGCTCTTCCCCAATCGCATCCAGCACACTGGTCAGACGTTCAATTTCACGCAGCAGCGGCGCTTCAACTCGAACTTCCTTCCGTTCTGAGCCTGGAATCGCCACCGTATACGTATCCAGCAGTCTAAACAGTCGCTCACTGCTCTCAATGGCTTCGTCCACACGTTCTGCAAGGGTTTCGCGAATCTCCCCTTCCAAAAGCCGGGTTACAAGTTCCTCGAAGATGCGGTGTTTCAGTTTGTAGCTGAGTGCGTTCAGCGCGGCCTCTTCCAGCAAATGCCCTTCATCAAAGACAACCGAGCTGTGATCAGGCAGCAGCGGCAGCTGTCCCTCGCGTTTGCGGGCCTCATAGGTCCACACATGCTCCATGTAGTAGTCATGGGAACAGATGATGATGTCCTTGGAGCGGCGATAGTGATCACGTGATAACGTCAGGCCGCAGCGCTGTCTTTTGGGACAAACAAAGCAATCCTGGAATGGGTCCCAGTTGATCTTATTCCACTGGCGATCGTTCAAATGCGGATACTGTTTGCGGTCACCATAGGGATAGAAAGCCTGAAGCGTTCCAGGTGTATTCACGAAATCAGGCAGGCTCTCATGTACTTCTTCAATGACAGGCGCATCCTCATCCGCGAATCTTACCGCACTTAATTTGTTCAAACAAACGTATTGATCTGGTGATTTACCGAGACGTGCGTCCACCTGAAGATCCAGATGTTCAGCCAGCTTCGCAATATCTCCGCCCGGCTTCACCAATTGTTCAATCAATGACTCATCGGCGCAGGCAATCACTGCCGGTTTGCCCGTATAACGTGCATAACAGACCGCATAGAGCAGGTAGACTAACGTCTTGCCTGTCCCTACACCGGCCTCAGCCATAATGGTCTTTTTATCTCCATAGGCCCGTTCGAGCTGGTACGCCATAAAAATCTGTTCATCCCGTACCTCGAAGCCGGACTCAGGCAAAATATCATAGAAAACATCGGCCACCCACTCTCCCAAACGGGATACAAAGGGCTCTGCCGGGTCATATGCAAAAGGATAACGTTGTGTAGACAATCCTTGGTCAGCCTCCATTCTTATACAAGCGGTCCTTAACATTTTCCGTTCAAAAAAGGCCGCTGGGCAAAAGTTAATTATCTCACGCCATGAGGTAAGTGACAAGCTTTTTTTACCACAAGGAATGTATAGAACAAGGATCCAGGGAAAATATATATTCGAATCCATCAAAAGGAAAGGCGGTGCTCCATGAATCATCATTCTTCACACTCAGAGCATTCCCCAGACACGTCTCCAGAGACTTTAACGGATCGTCAGGGCCATCCCATCACGGACAATCAGAATGTCCGAACCGTCGGCAGCCGGGGACCGACTACGCTGGAGAATTATCATTTTCTCGAAAAGATTACGCATTTTGACCGCGAACGTATTCCTGAGCGGGTGGTACATGCACGCGGTGCTGGTGCTCATGGCATATTCGAAGCGTACGGCACAGCCGGTGATGAGCCTGTATCCAAATATACACGTGCTCGTCTATTTCAGGAGAAAGGCAAACAAACCCCTGTATTTGTCCGTTTTTCAACGGTAATCCATGGTGGGCATTCGCCAGAGACGCTCCGTGACCCGCGCGGCTTCGCTGTGAAATTTTATACCGAAGACGGCAACTGGGATCTTGTTGGCAACAACCTGAAAATCTTTTTCATTCGTGACCCGTTGAAATTCCCGGATATGGTACATGCCTTTAAACCGGACCCGTTGACCAATGCACAGGACATGGAGCGGTTTTTCGACTTCGTTTCGCTTAGTCCTGAAGCTACCCATATGATTACGTTCCTCTTCTCTCCATGGGGAATACCGGCCAATTATCGTCAAATGCAGGGATCGGGCGTCAATACATACAAATGGGTAAACCAAGAAGGCACAGGCGTGCTCATTAAATATCACTGGGAACCACTGAAGCAAGGGATACGGAACCTGCTGCAAAAAGACGCCAGCGAGATTCAGGGACAGGATTTCAATCATGCCACCCTGGATCTGTATCATGCGATTGAACAAGGGGATTACCCTGAATGGGAGCTGTGCGTTCAGATTATGGAAGACGGCGAACATCCAGAGCTGGACTTCGATCCACTCGATCCGACCAAGCTGTGGCCGCCAGAGCAATTTCCGTTTTTGCCTGTTGGAAAAATGACCTTGAACCGCAATCCTGAGGATTACTTTAACGAAGTGGAACAAGCTGCGTTTGGCACGGGTGTTCTCGTGGACGGGCTGGATTTCTCGGACGACAAATTACTGCAAGGGCGCACCTTCTCCTACTCGGATACCCAACGTCACCGGGTTGGAGCGAACTATCTGCAGCTGCCTGTGAATGCTCCCAAAAATCGCGTAGCCACCAACCAAAGCGGTGGTCAGATGCAGTACAAAGTTGATCGTGCGCCAGGACAGAACCCGCATGTGAACTACGAGCCTTCTTCTCTGGGGGGTCTGTCCGAAGCAGCTCCACGCGGCAAGGAGCATGAACCTCTTATTGAAGGTCATCTGGTTCGGGAGAAAATTCCACGTCCTAACGACTTCGGTCAAGCCGGTGATACATACCGGGCGTTTGAAGATTGGGAGCGAGAGGAACTGGTCGGCAACCTGGTTGGTGCACTCTCCAAATGTAAACCGGACATTCGTGAACGCATGATCTCACACTTCACTCAGGCCGATGCCGACTACGGTCGTCGTGTAGCTGAAGGACTGGCCTCTGTGCCGACCGATGACAGTGCAACGGTTCAGCCAAAACATGAACCAAGCGCGGAAGAAGCATCCGGGCGCAGTCATGAAGCTGATCCCTACTAAAAGTCGAAACAAGGACAGCTGGTGACAGAAGAGATTAGCACGTAGTTACCGTACTCGAAATTTATCTTGGATCTGACCGCTATATGGCCAATGCCCCAATAGTCCATCTGCCTAAAGCAGCTGCTATCGGGGCTTTTTGAGTTATACCCATGAACAAATACTTTTCCACTCAAGTCTGACCTTTCCAAGTTTAATGTAGTCCAAGTTCATTTCAGTGGATCAACCTTGTTTTCATGCCTTTTTGTCATCCAGTTGCCCCTTCCTCTCGTTCATTTCAGACGATCGCTCGTTAAATTAAGACGATCTGCCAATGTAAGGATTATGCATCGCCTTTCAAATAGCAACACTTGAGACCTCGACGTCTGACATACCGGCTTGTGTAGCTAACCCAATGAAATGATTATTGTTGATAACGCTTACACGTTTTACGATGAATCTGTGCCTTACCGAAATGCACTATCCCATTAACCAAGGAGGTTTCACAATGAAATGGTTCCCTTCTGTTTCTAATTATCCATCTGTACGCTCTGAACGTTCATGGAAATCGAAAATGGCTTATCTGTGTTTGAGTACCGCTTTTCCTCTATTGCTATTAGGTGGTGGATTAGCTGGTGCGATGGAATTTACGGAGAGTGGTGTGCAAAATTCGTCTGATCAGTCAGCCGCAACAACTCCTGCTGCACTCGCTGCTGGTGATTTATATGTCGCTCCTAACGGATCAGCAAACAATCCGGGAACGCTGGCAAGCCCGACTACACTTGCGAATGCACTGACCCAAATCGCTCCGGGGAAAACCATTTTTTTGCGCGGCGGAACCTATAATTTCTCGGAAACCGTTACGATTGAGCGCGGCAACAGCGGCACGTCTGGACAGCGCAAAAATCTGGTTGCTTACGGAATGGAAAAGCCTGTCTTCGATTTCTCGGCCCAGGCCTTTGCGTCCACGAATCGGGGCTTGCAAATGTTCGGGGATTACTGGTTTGTTAAAGGGATCGAAGTGAAAGGGGCAGGCGATAACGGGATTTTTATCGGGGGCAGTTACAACCGTCTGGAGCAGATCGAGGCTCATCATAATCGGGATACGGGGATTCAGCTGGGACGATATGCTTCCACCGCCGCCAAGAGTGAATGGCCTGCTTACAATGAAGTCATCCGCTCCTACTCTCACGACAATTATGATCCTGATAACGGCGAGGATGCAGACGGTTTTGCCGCGAAATTGACTGTGGGCCCGGGCAACCTCTTCGATGGCTGCATTGCAGCCTACAATGTGGATGATGGATGGGATCTGTACAGTAAAACAGATACGGGTGCTATCGGTGTGGTCACGATTCGTAACAGTATTGCGTACGCCAACGGCGCTACTTCCGACGGTACATCCACCACCGATAGTGATGGTAACGGCTTCAAGCTGGGCGGCGAGAAAATTGCCGTGAATCATATTGTGGAAAACAGCATTGCCTTTAATAATAAAAAACATGGATTCACGTACAACAGTAATCCCGGTTCCATTCAGATGAAAAACAACACGTCCTGGAACAACGGCCAAAGCAATTTTGCCTTCGACGTAGGCACCCATCTTTTCACCAACAACCTGTCCTTCCAGGGCGGCGCCAGTGACAAAACAAGCGGAACGGACGTCAGCAGCACCAACGTCTGGTGGAAAAACAAAAAGAGCGTAAATGACAAAGGCCTGCTCGCGAGTGCAGACGACTTTGTCTCCCTTGTACCATCTGTAACTCGCAGCAGCGATGGGACGCCAGTACTGGGTAATTTCCTGAAGCTTGCTGCAGGCAGTGATCTGATTGGCTCGGGTACGCCATCTGGTACAAATATTGGGGCGCGGTAGTTGGTATGTAGTTTTGAGTTAGATTAAAAACATGTAAGTTGAATGCACATGTGTAGTAAAATGTAACCGTTTAAAGAAGAACCCCCTTCACGATGCCAGCCAAATTAGCTGGTGTTGGTGAAGGGGCTTTTGAGTTGCAGCGCACATCCCGTTGACCTATTAATTTCCGCTATTTCTCCTGTGGATATATAAATACATAATTACTCTCATCCGACTTCTCTTCGGAGAAAACAAAATCTAGCCGATCAAAGTCTCTGATCTTCTGCACATCTGTAATCTTACGCTCTGCCATATACCGCACCATCTCACCTCTAGCCATTTTCGCCCGGGTTGCCTTCTCAACCATCTTCCCATTGATCATTTGTCCAAATACACAATTGATAAATCGGGTTTCCTCACTCAGAAAAGGAATGATGTTTTTGCTGTACTCTTTGGAAGCCAAATTTAAAATACAATTGCTTTCTGATTGAAGCTGATCTGCGAGTTTGCTACCCCAAAAATGATAAAGAGAGCTGAAACCCGGACCTTGCAGCTTGCCCTGCATCTCCAACCGATAAGGTGTAACCCCGTCCAAAGGCCGTAACATGCCATAAAAACCGGATAATATGCGCAAATGCTGCTCCAGATACGCCAGTTCTTCCTCCTGAAAAACACCCGCTGCCATATATTGATACTGTATGCCCTCATAGGCATAGATGGCTGGCGTAAGATTGGCTTTTACATTCATTTTACAGATCCGTTCCATGTTCTGTTCGGCGATTGCATCGTTACACTTCCATAACGCTTTGAGCTCCTCATAGGATAACTTTTGAAGTACACTCAACAGCTGTTCTGATTCGTTTATAAAACGCGGCAACTGCGCGCTGGTCATCAGATCGGTATCGACCTTCATCTTTTTGGCTGGTGATATGATAATTCTCATCGTGCTGATCCATCCTTAATCTACCGTTGTTTTTATCGTTATCCATTGTACAGGATTGGACAGGCGAATCCAATGGTGAAGCATATTTTCCTCTCTTACCTTTGAAAAACTTGGAATAAACAGACTCTTGTCTAGGATACATTTCGAAATAAACAATCGATCGAACCCGCTTTGTCTGGCATAGGCCCCTGCTACTAGACCAAAGAAAGGACTTATCAATATGCTATTAGCTGAAGTTGGGCCCATATTCTCATGGTCACCATGAGCTGTTTTGTTATGATTATATACGATATATTTGAATTGCTATTTTCCAAAGAGAAAGGGTGCCGCTTTTTATGTTTGTATTTCATTTACTGCTCGCTCTCGCACTTTTGGGCGGTTCAGGCAGCTCCAATGATGCCACATCTACACAACTGGAAATCGAAATCCCCCCTTTACAGCCAAAGACTTCTTCCACTGAACTCGTCCTAAAATCCGGTGTAAAGCCTTTCCGCGCTGAAGAAACATACAAAGGACTTAAGCCAGACTATAATCAATTCGAGCAAGCCGCCAGCGATCTTCAGGACAAGCTTTTTGAAAGTGCACCATCACCGCTTCTGTCCGAACCCGGAGATACAGGTACATTTGATTACGGCGGACAACTAAAATTGTTAAAGACTGTCCCTCTGAAGCAAAGTATTGAATTCGGTCCATTAACGATTCATATTATGGATGTTCAATTATTAGAGGCTCGTGAGATTCCTGAGGATTCCCGAGAAAACATTTCAATTCTGAACCAAGAAGATATCGGTCCTGATATGACTTATATTAAAATGGTCTACAGTGTAGAAAATACAACGGATCAAAATATCGGATTTTACGGGTTGAATTCAATCCATCCGAGCACGGGTAAACCCATCTCAGCAGATCGTAATTTCATGAGGAAACCTTATGTTTATCATCAATATGACGGCGTAGTCATGGATAATATGGGCTATGGTTTCGTATATACAGATGACCCTGACAAGCTGGAATCCATTGAATTGGTTTTCAACAGAATCTATGACTATGACACCGGAGAGACCATTGTAGAGCCTACTTCGTTAAGTATTCCTTTCACGGTCCAACAGTAATAATAAATTTATAAACTTATATTTGCTTCAATACTAAGATATCATTTGTCCGCGATAACATCATTGTTAAACCCCAGCCACGTACCTGCAGTAGAGCAGCATACACAGCTGGGGTTACTTGTTGTATTAAGAAAATGTATTGGCTCTATCTAAAGCCACAACCTGCCTCATCTCGTAAAATCGTGCTGTCCAATCGTCAGGAGTGTCGGCCTGCTTTTGCTCCATAGCGAAGTTGCAATCTTCGGATTGTAATAATAGAGCGCACCATTCGTCGGATCAGCACCATTCAAAGCTTTACGTGCTGCCTTATAAGAAGTAGCCGTCGGCTTTGTATTGAACTGACCATCATCAATGGCAGTGAACTGTCCTTTCTGGAAAATCACCTGCGGAATGGATGACGGGAATGCATTCGATTGCACCCGATTCAAAACGACCGCCCCTACAGCAACCTGTCCTTCAAAGGATTCCCCGCGCGCCTCCCCGTGGATCAGCTTAGCCAACTGGCGCAGCGTCTCACCTTCGGCTTTGGCCTTTTTGTTCAGCCTATTCAGTGTCGCCGGGCCTGCAATCCCATCTGCACTCAGGCCCTGGGCCTGCTGAAATTTGCGTACAGCGCTTTTGGTAATGGAACCGTAATATCCGGTCAATCCGGCTTTGAAGTATCCCAGATCCCGCAACTGCTCCTGCAATTGCAGCACATGCTCACTTTGAACGCCCTGCTCCAGCTTCTGAGCTCCCGCAGATGGAGCTGCCATCGTGAGACCAAGAGCAATCGCAAAGGCACTGAGAAGTAAACTGACTCGTCCTGCTCTTTTGCCAGCCTTTTTCCCCCTCCGATGGGTTACTGCCCGACTCACCGTAATCGGTTCCATGTTGCCAGCAATTTTGCTTAATTCTGACCTATAAGCCCTGATCAGTTCATTGGCACTTTTCGTTCCACTCACCTTATGCTTTTTAGCCATTGTATTCGTTTGATCCATTTTAATACTATTTTTCATGATTCAATTAACCTCCATTATTCTGAGTCCAGACCCCACTTTTCCCCCTGAACCCTCCCTTATGGACATCCCGAGTGTCATTATAGGATATCGCCAAAGTGCCGTCTATCGGACCGATGGAGCATGAAAAACAGGGCCTTGAATATAGCAAAAAGAGGCATGAGCCCATGGTCATGTCAGGGCTATGCCTCTTCTTATATCAACCTTATGCCGCTTGTCCAGCCTCCATTTCCGTAGGCAGGCAGACCCGCACAAAAGTTGCGCTTGTATTTATTTACATCTACTCTGCCAGTTCCTGACCCTTCGTTTCCCGGCCGAGGAACAGTACAGCCGCTGCGCCAATCAGGATCGTCACGAAGAAAATCGTGAAAATCAGGCTGATGGCCACATCACGCTGAACCAGCATGCCGACCATCAATGGAGCAAGTACGCCCCCGATGCGGCCCACCGATGTGGCAAGACCCACACCTGTTGAACGAACCGAATCTGGATATAGTTCCGGACTATACGCGTACAGACCGCCCCATGCCCCCAGATTGAAGAAAGACAGACAGATGCCTGCGGTGAGAATTGCCGCTTCGGTAGTTGCCAAACCAAAAGCAATCGCACTCACTGCCGTCAGTGTAAGATAAACGACCAGGACGAATTTACGTCCGTACCGCTCGATAAAATAAGCCGCTGTAAAGTAACCTGGCAGCTGTGCCAAGGTCATAATCAGCACGTACTGGAAGCTTTTGACCAGCGTGAAGCCTTTGGCCATCACGACGGAAGGCAGCCACAGGAACATGCCATAGTAGGAGAAAATCACCGTAAACCACAAGATCCAGAGCATGATGGTTGTCCGGCGATGCGGAGCAGACCAGACTGCAGCCACTTTCTCCCGGAACGTCGTCTTCCGGATGGTCTTGTTTTGCTTGTAACGCGGCGGGTCCTGAATGACACGGCGTAGATACAGCGCGTAGAATGCCGGAACGGCACCAATGGCAAATGCAATTCTCCAGCCGTATTCCGGGATGACAAAGTTGGCAATGAGTGCCGATACAATCCAGCCTCCAGCCCAGAAACTCTCCAGCAGCACGACGGCACGGCCGCGTTCTGCCGTCGGCATGGACTCTGATACCAGTGTGGAGGCTACAGGCAGCTCGCCACCAAGTCCAATTCCAGCAATCAGGCGCAGTACGCACAGTACGGCAAAGCCCGTCGCCAGTGCAGACAGACCGCTCGCAATGGTGAAGATTAACAGGGTCCACATCAAAATGGCCTTACGGCCAAAACGGTCAGCGAGTGCACCCGCAAGCAATGCACCCAGCGCCATCCCGATGGAGTTAATACTGGTCAGCACACCGACTTGTCCGGGACTGAGGCTCCATTCCTTGGCAAGAGCTGCCACGATGAAGGAGATCATGCCGACTTCCATTGCATCAAACAGCCAGCTCATCCCGGCACTGAACAGCAGCTTGCGCTGCTTGGGATTCCGCAACACTTCCAGTTTAGTCATAACGATAGCTCCTTGATCTCTATGTAGTCATTCTGACACTAAACCATTATTATGCAGAACGATCCAGAAATCAATGAAAAATACGCTCTTCTCCACTTCACTTTCCAATAGCTCACCCCTTGAGTGAACCCGCTGTCAGACCTGCAACAAAATAACGCTGGAGCAAAATGAACAGCACAATCATCGGAATGGCCGTCACCAGTACTCCCGTCAGCATCATTGGATAGTTCGTCACGTACTCCCCGCGGAACTGCATAAGTGCCAGCGGTAACGTCAATTTGGACTTGCTGCTGAGCATGAGCATCGGAATGAGCAGATCATTCCAAACCATGACCAGCAGGAACGTAGCCGTTGCCGCAAGGGAAGGCGCAGCCAGCGGCAGCGCAATCCGTGTGTACAGACGCCACTCGCTTGCCCCATCCATGCTGCCCGCCTCCAGAATTTCGACATTCAGCATGCGCATGAAACCCGTTAGCATGAATACGGAGACAGGCATCAGCATGGCGGCCGATACAACGATCAGGCCCGTCAGACTGTCCGACCAGCCCAGCGTGCGTGTAAGAGAGTAGATCGGCAGCATGCTGACCTGGGAAGGAACAATAAGCCCAGCCACAAACAGGCCAAACACCATTTTACCCACGCTTCCGCCCCAGCGAACAATAGCGTAGGCAATCATGCTGCTCAGCAGCAGCTCAATCACCACCGTGCCCAGTGTCACGACAAGACTGTTGCCGAAATATTGCCACATCGGCTGATTGCGAAACATGCCCGTAACGTTATTCCAGGTAAACGGATCAGGCCAGCTGAATGGACTGGTGAAGAAGTTGCTGCTTGTTTTGAATGAGGATACAAATACGAAGTACAGCGGCACGATAATCAGCAGCGCGTACACCAACAAAATCAGGCGATTGAACCATTTTAGAAACATGTGAACTCCCTTCTGCCTCCTGTGCGAGCCCGTTCCGGCATCAATAGCTTACCCGGTCGGCACGCAGTGCCTTGAACTGCACAAACGTCAGCAAGGCCAGCAGAACCAGGAAGATCATCGAACCCGCAGAAGCGAGGCCAAATGAATAGCTGCCAAAGGCGGTATGATAAATATACGTCGTCAAAATTTCGGTCGCGTAGTTCGGACCTCCGTCCGTCATGGTGAAAATAAGATCGAATGCCTTGAATGATTGGATCGTTGTATAGGCAACGACAATCGTAGCCGAAGGGGCAAGCAGCGGCCAGGTCACCGTACGGAATACCTGCCATTTGCTGCCGCCGTCCATTCGAGCGGCCTCATACAGTTCAGCCGGAATGCCTTGCAGTCCTGCGATAAACACAATCATCATTTGCCCGGCATGAGCCCAGACCTGCACGGCTGCAATGGAGTAGATTGCAATTTTGGGATCACCGATCCAGTTTCGTGCAAGACTCTCCATACCTGCCCCGTTTAACCCATAGTTGATCAATCCAATGGATGGATCATACATGAAAGCCCAGATCAGTCCAACCGATACGGAGGATAAGATGGCCGGGAGAAAATACAGGGCGCGAAGCACAATCCGCGTTTTGGTGTTTCGGACGAGCAGTAAGGCCAACACAAGTGAAATAAAGGTTTGGGCAATAACCACCGTGAGCATGAATTCGACGTTATTGCCAAAAGCCTTGCGGAAGACGATGCTGCTGAGACTGTCCTTATAATTATCCAGCCCTACAAACGCATACGACGGGGATACCCCGTCCCAATCCGTAAAGGAGTAGAACAGCCCCGTCAATGTAGGAAATACGAACAGTCCCCCGTACAGCAGCAACCCGGGTAACAGAAACAGGGATAGCTGAATACGATTCTTCATGACTTATTTCCCGATATGCTGATCAATGATCGCTTGAGCCTGCTGCGCGGCTTCTTCAGGGGAAGTCCCGCTAAGCACGGCCTGAATGGAGTTGGTGACAGCCTTTTGATTATCTCCATTCAGGATGGTGAACCGCGGCTGGAACACGGTCTTTTTGTTGGCCCACTCCCCTGCAACCTGAAGTTCGGCAGAATCATACTTCACGTCATTTACCGTTACGTTCTGACCCGTCTGGTTGGCATAAGCTCCAGCCACTTCGGGTTTGCTCAGAAACTCGATAAACTTCTTCGCTTCTTCCGGATGTTTGGACTTGCTGTTTACCGCAAGCATGAACGTCGTGGTATGAACCCCTTCATACTTTGCCTGGTCTGCACTTACTGTAATGGGTGCAAGCAGCTTCTGCTCCAGGTTCGGATTTTGCAGCTTGTTCTGAGCCAGCTGATAGGAACCACTTGCCAGCATGGCTGCCTTCTCCTGAATGAACAGCGCTCCCGCCGCCGGGTCCTTGGTACCCAGTGCATCCTGTTGGAAGTAGCCTTTATCGTTCAGCTCCTTAATTTGCGTGAGTGTTTTCACCCAGAACTCATCTGTGAGTTTCGCTTCTCCTGCTTCCACTTTGGTAAAAATGTCGTCACTTGGTGCATTATTCATCACCATGGTGTTCATGAACTGCCCCGGACCAATGTCTGCTCCGGCAAATGCGATCGGGATAATTCCGTTATCTTTCAGTGTCTGGCAGAGCGCCAGGAAACTGTCCCAGTCCTTCGGCGGTGTCAGACCGTATTTTTCAAACAGCTTCACATTATAAATTGGATCGTTGTATACGAGCTGATACGGAATGGCATATTGCTTGCCATCCAGCTGGCCTGCCTCGATCAGCTTGGAGTTATAGGCAGAGAGAAAAGATGATCCAGTCAGGTCTGTGAACAATCCGGCTTTGGTAAAAGCATCGAACTGTGCACCCGGGAAGGAGGCAAATACATCCCCCACCGAGCCATCACTGATCTTGGATTGAACGGTGGATTGATACTGGTCAGAAGGAAGCGTCTGCATCTCCACATGAATGTTCGGATTTTCCTTTTCGAATGCATCAATGGTCTTGTTCAGCGCTTCAGCATCTTCACCGCGCCAGTGCATAAAGCTGATGGTGACTTTGCCTGAACCGGAGGAACCGTTCTCGCCTGCTGCAGAGTTATCCCCGCCCCCACAAGCGGACAGCAGCAAGGACATAACCAGCATACTGACCAGGGGAAGGATGAATTTTTTATTTTTTCTCATGAATGACGACCTCCTGAGTAATGTTGAATTAGGTGATAATTCAATTAATTGCTGCTAAGCTGATGCTTCACATTTCTCGTATTCCACTTGCTGCGAATGATCGGCATTACTTTCTCGCCAAATATTTCGGCTTCTTCCAGATGCGGATAGCCTGACAATATGAATGTGGTCACGCCGAGATCAGCGTATTCCATCAGACGCTCTGCAACTTGTTCCGCCGTGCCCACGATGAGGATTGCCCCACCTGAACGAACTACGGACAAACCGGTCCACAAGTTGGGCCCTACAACGAATTGCTGTTTCTCGGACAATTCACGGAGTTCATTCTGTCTGCGCTGGTTGGTGGCGTCTGTCTCAGCAAAAGCCGCTTTCGCTTTCTCGATGGCTTCAGGTGGAACTTTGCTAATAATCTCCCACGCTGCAGCCCAAGCTTCTTCTTCGGTATCTCGAATGAGCACCTGTGCCCGCATCCCGTAACGCAGCTGGCGATCCTGTCCTGTTTCCTGTTTCACCTGTTCGCGGATCACTTCAATTTCCTCAATTTGCTCCTGAATCCAGTCGTGCGGTTCACCCCACATCAGGAACGTATCGGCATGCTCTACAGCCACTCTTTTGGCAATAGGCGAACTTCCACCCAGATAAAATGGTGGGTAAGGCTTCTGTACCGTTTCCGGCATACCTACCGGGCCTTTAAAGTTGTAATGCTGTCCATTAAACACCAGATTATCATCACTGGTTGCTTCCGCATTCGATTTGGAACCACTGCCGGCAAACTCGGTCAGATTGAGTCCTGTCGACTGTGTCCACGAACGCTTCATCACTTCTATGTACTCGCTTGCCCGTACATACCGTTCGTCATGGGCATGTGCCAGCGGATCTCCCAGTTCCTCCAGATCTCGGACCGAGCTGCCCGTCACGACATTAATCATGGCACGTCCGCCAGAGAGCTGATCCAGTGCAGCTCCCATCCGTGCGGCGAGCACCGGTGTAACCAGTCCTGGTCTAATGGCCACCAGAGGACGAAGCGTTTGAGTATGACTCATCACTGCCGAACCAACGACCCAAGCATCCAGACACGCCCCACCGGTCGGGATCAATACGAATTCAAATCCAGCCGTTTCGGCCGTTTGTGCTACCTGTATCAAATAGTCCAGGCTCGGTTCCCGTTCCGGGGCGACCCCAACATATTTTCCGTCTCCAGCCGTTGGCAAAAACCACCCGAATTTCAATTCTTCGTGTTCGCTCATACAAGTCATTCCTCTCTGTTGATAAATAAAGTCCCATATCAAAAATAAAACTAACATCTGCGAAGTAGCCGTTCCGGTAACGAATCGTTCTTCCGATCGCTGTTATCCCCGGATTTTCTTTCATCCCTTTCTCAAGGGAAAAATCCGGAGATAAAGGCGAGCGTTACACTTCTCCAGAATCGATTTCGTCCCCTCCACTATTTTCGCACTTATCAAAAACTGATTTTAAGACTGTGCCTTATTTTCTGATTGTAATTTGTAAGAAGCATTCAAATGCCGATTAATTAGCTTGGTTTAATAGGTATGGCCATCATATCAATTGATTTGTCTGTGATCAATGTCATTTTACGACATTTTAATTTTGTCATTTTGTGGTCATCTTATAGAAATAAGTCATCCTATTCTTGAATATGTACAAAACCCACCTGTATAATAGGTTATAATAATAACAACCTACAAACATTAGAAATCAAACTTATATTAAAGAGGTGTTCCTGATGACGGAGAGCATGAAGGAGGACCACCACGAGTTTTTGGATATTATTTTTTTTACTCCGTCCGAATTCGAGAAAGCTGGTGGAGCCTGGCCTATCCGAATTGGACGCAATATCGCCAAGAACAATTATCATATCGGCCCTCGTACAACGCCCTATCATTACCTGCTGTTTGTCCTCGAGGGTGAAGGTACATTTATACAGAACGGACAACAGTATCCCCTCAGAGCCCGGGATGCATTCTGTCTGTTTCCGCATGTCACCCATGAGTATTGGACTGATCCCAAGGAGCCGCTTCAGAAGATCTTTATCGCCTTCGATGGTACCCATGCAACCGAACTTCTCTCGCGGGTTGGACTCACGCCGGATGCTCCTCACCGTTCCGGTATACTGACTCCGGAGACGGCTAGTGGAATGCGTGCTTTTATGGAGGAAGTTCGCAGACCTCAGGGGGGAGCAAGTGACCTGGGACGCCTCACCCGGTTTCTCGGTCTATTTGATCGCGTTTCCCGTACCTCTGCCGTCAAGGGACTGCAGCCGGATGCGGCTATCCCCTGGCTGCAAAAAGGCAAAGAATACATGGATATTCATTTTGCCGGAGGGATCACGGTAGAGGGCGTATCTGCTCACGCGGGGGTGGACCGAACTCATTTTGCCAAACAATTTCGCAAAGCGTACGGGTTGTCTCCGGTGCAATACATCCAGCAGCTCAAAATGGACCAGGCCAAGCGTCTGCTCGTCCAAACCCCTTTAACCTTGACGGAGGTAGCTCATTCAGTAGGTTATCCGGATCTATTTTCCTTCTCCAAAGCGTTCAAAAAGCAGGTGGGTCTGCCGCCCAATCGGTACCGTACCAGCGTAAACGCCAAAAGCTGATTTCCAAGTACAGCACGGCAAAAAGCGAATAGCAAAAGAAAAAGGCAAGTCTCCATTAATCGGAAACTTGCCCTTTTGGTGTCTGCTTTTCCCAGCTACCCGCTACTTCTCCTCATCACTTTTGCGAGCCAGCGGAATGCCGTTTTCCTTTGCATACCATGCTTCATAATGATGCACAGCGACTCCAGCAAAGGAGGAATGAGATGCGGCCAGGTCAAACACCTTGGCGATCTCCTCGTCCATATTGCTTATGGATTTCCGGAAAAAGGTCAGATGATCGCCCTCATGTGTGTCCGCCAGCTCGGCTCCAACCCACACTTTCTTACCAAGCTCATCCGCTTCGTCCAGCTCTTCCTTGGACAGATCATACATCTGCTGACCACTATCTCGATAAGCCATAATGGCCACCGCATCAAAATGATCAATCACCCAGCGGCTGAATGTGCCTCCGCCTTCTGCCGACTCGCGTGCATCCAACCAGAAAGGGATCGCTGCGCTCATGTAAAGTCCGGCATCTTTACCAGCTTTGGTCCACGCCTTCATGTTGTCGCTCCATTCTGCAATAACGCTATTCTGCTCGTTCTCCCAGCGTTTTAGCTGATAAGGCTCAACATCCAGCTGAATTCCCTCAAAACGTTCATTTTTGGCCGAAGCCGCATTATATGCTTTTACTTTTTCGATAAACGCGAGTCCCTCTTCCTGTTTATCCCTGTAGGCCCAGTCCGCATGACCATTCAGGGCATGTACCTGGATCTCTGCCTGCTGGGCAGACGCAATGAATTTGCGATACGTATCATCCGATACCTCATCCTGTATCTGCAGGAAAATGACATCAACACCCTGCTCCTTGGAGAAGGAGATGATATCCGGGGTCTGTTCTGCGATGATGGAAGCATCCCATAGCCAGGTCGCTTTTTTCTCCTCTGCCGAAAACCATTTGAACAGCCAGGGCAGCAGCAGCAAACAAAAGGTCAACGCGAGCAGAGCCCATTTTGTCCTCACCGACATCCTGCCCCAGCGAATCATGTTATTTCTCAGACGAGCAACGCTTCACTTGGTTCCAGCACAGGATGCTGAACCGAGTGTCCAATTTTGTAGATGTGCGGCTGTGTGTAAGTCCGGAACGCATTGCGTGTATCCAGAATTGGCACACCCAAATCGGCAATATCGCTGTATGGCAGATCTCTGTGGTTGGTAATCAGCACAATGCAGTCATATTTCTTGAATTGCTCCAGGTTGAATACTTCGCTGTACACCGTATCGTCATGCTTGTCAAGGAAGGAATCAGCATATGGATCGAAGTAGCTGACATTCGCTCCGCTTTCCTTGAACAGTTCATATACTTCGAGTCCAGGTGACTCACGCAGGTCTGCAATATTCGGCTTGTACGACATGCCGAGCAGCAGGATGTTGGAGTTCCGAACAGATTTGGCGTATTCGTTCAGAATCGTTGATGTTTTGTTCAGAACATAGTACGGCATGTTGTCATTGGTCGATTGTGCCAGTTCGATAAATTTGCTGTAGAAGCGGAACCCTTTCGCTTTCCAGGACAGATACATTGGATCAAGCGGTATGCAGTGGCCGCCGATGCCTGGGCCTGGGTAGAACGGCATGAATCCGAACGGCTTCGTCGCCGCTGCATCAATGACTTCCCAGATGTCGATGCCCATGCGGTCACACATCATCGCCATTTCATTTACAAACGCAATGTTTACGCTGCGGAACGTATTTTCCAGCAGTTTGGACATCTCCGCCACTTTTGGTGAAGATACCGGTACAACCGTTTGTACATACTTGCTATACAGTGCCGTACCAAGTTTCAGGCAAGCTTCCGTTGTCCCCCCGATAACTTTCGGCGTATTGTACGTGGTGAAACGTCCGTTGGACGGATCCACCCGTTCAGGCGAGAAGCAGAGGAAATAGTCCTTGCCGGCTTCATGGCCAATTTTGTCCAGCTTTTGTTGAATCAGTTCTTCCGTTGTACCCGGGTAGGTTGTGCTCTCCAGCGTAATCAGCATGCCCGGTTTCATGTGCAATTTGATCTGATCCACCACAGTCTCGATGTAGGATGTATCCGGATCCTGATTCTCACTGAGCGGTGTTGGTACGCAAATGCTCAATGCATCAATGACGCGCAGCATGCTGTAATCCGTTGTAGGCTGGAAACGGCCTGTTTGCATCACTTTTTTCAATTCCTCGGACGAGATATCGTGAATATAGGAATCCCCATTATAGATACTGTCGACCTTGGACGCGTCCAGGTCAATACCGATTACCGTAAAGCCTTGATTTACCATTTCCACGGCTAGCGGAAGTCCTACGTAACCGAGCCCGACCACGCCAAGCACCGCTTCTTTGTTTTCAATGGCATTCAGTAAAGTATGGAATTGTTGATTCTCCATGATATTCCCTCCAGGTTAATGTATTTGTAGTGTTCCGTAAATCCGTTCGGTTGATAATTTTATTAGTGCAGGCAGCGACGAATACGTGCATCCAGCTCCACTGGGGAGAAAGGTTTGGTCATATAATCGTCCACACCGCTGCGGAAGCATTGGCTGATCGTCTGTTCAACACGCTGCTCGGTCAGCACAACGATCTTCGGCGGCTGCTCGACCTCCAGGTTCTGTATATGGTGAATGAACGGCAGGCCGTCAATCCCATACAGATTCAGTTCAGTCAGTACCAGGTCAGGTGACACCTTCTCAATCAATTCAAGTGCAGCCAGTCCATCTACCGCTTCATACGTCTCATAGCCCTGCATTTTAAGGCGCAGCTGCAAAAACTCACGAACTGTCGGATCGTTATCCACGATCAAAATTCTGCCCGGCTCGTCCGCCGTATTGTCCAGCGTGTAGATATGAATCTCCTCAGGGTCAACCAGCTTCGCCGATTCAGCCATGTGCTGAATCGTCGCCTGAGAAGGACGCTCACTATCCTTGAAGCTCGCCAGCGTAATCTGCGGCTCGGCTCCAGGAACCGTCTCCTGCAGCTCATGCTTGATGCGAAGCCCTTCATAGTGGACTTCGTTCAGCGTCAAACCAGGCAGCAGGACCGCAAGCGTCTGGGTTGCCTCATCCTTCCACAGCTGGAAGGCAAACTCGCTCGTTTGCTCCAGATAATTCCTGACCTGCTGCTCCGGCTGGACTTGTACACCTCCACAATGGATGAACATTAAGCCGCATGTTCCGGCACCCGCATCCTTCAATCCCTGTTCCACACTTAGGTACACATTAACGGCAGCTTCACGCTGCAATGTTGCCGTATTAGGCATGTTCTTTTCCACCCTTCTCCCTTGGTTATCTATTCTGTTGCTGCTGTATTGCTATTCGTGAGAATTCAATACTGCTTATGACCTGCACCCTTCGATGCAGATATGAATCAGGCAGCTTCGGTTCCCTTTTCTTCCTCGGACCAGCTCTGACGTGTCATCGTTCCCCATGAATTGTTGTTTTGCATGAACTGAATGTGTCCCTGCAATCTCCACAGAACGCCAAGCTGGTGATAACCCACAAATTTCAGAGCAGAGTAAACCAGCATTTTGACCAGATCAGACAGCTTGTTGTATCTCCGGAACGCAATTTCTTCCAGAATCAATGCTCCTACGCTCAGCAGATAACCGCTCACGAAGTTCAGCAATCCGAACAGAACAAGAATCGGCCACTGCGTCATATCAAGCAGCACATAACCAGCAAGAGCGATCAGACCGGTAATCCGGAAATAAGGGTTGAGTGCTTCAAATATGACGTTGTACGGCATGGTCAGCATGCCCATCACCTTATATTTTGGGTTGAACAGCATGCCGCGGTTCTCCAGCATGTTCTTCAGATTCCCGCGTCCCCAGCGCTTACGCTGACTGGACAAAATGCGGTAGGAATCCGGTGCCTGTGTCCAGCAAACAGCTTCAGGACAAAAGGCTACGCGGTATTTCAATTTATTTTCCAGCATATAGCGATGAAGCTTGATGATAATGTTCATGTCTTCCCCCGGATAACCATCCCGGTACCCACCAACGGCAATAACAGCATCCTTGCGGAACATGCCGAAGGCACCCGACACGATGATCAGTCCGTTCATATGGCTCCAGCCAATTCGTCCACCCAGAAAGGCTTTGAGATATTCAATGGATTGGAACATCGGCCACATTTTGCGCGGCAGGGAGACATCCTGAACAGCTCCGTTTTCGATTTTGCAGCCATTCGCTATGCGAACATCTCCGCCAATCGCCACGGTCTCTTCGGGATTTTCCATATACATGCGTGCCATGCGAATCAAGGCATCCTTTTCCAGCAAAGAGTCGGCATCAATGGAAGAAATCAGCGGATAGTGTGACAGGTTAATTCCCGCATTCAGCGAGTCTGCCTTTCCGCCATTTTCCTTATCGATCACGTACAGATCCGGGAATTCCGGATTGTGGTATATCCCGCGAATGGTTTGACAAGGAATTTTGCCACGGATCTTGGTATCCGGTACAGGTTTTAGACGGTATTCCTTCAGCAGAACTTTCAGGGTACTGTCACTAGAACCGTCATTCACCACGATGACTTCGTACGTTGGGTAATTCAGCGTCATCAGACAGTTCACATTTTCAATAATCGTCAATTCTTCATTGTAAGCAGGCACCAGCAGGGATACTGAAGGCACCAACTCCGATCCTGACAATGTGTTGTATTTGGAATAATGGGACCGTCTGAAAATGGTCCAGATGTTACGGAATGATAGCGCCAGAATGGAAAAATACAGCGCATTTACAGCAACGACATAGTAGATGGCTACCATGCCATAAATCAATAACAGATCTCTAAGCAGTGTAATCCCCTCCTACCGCAGCCACACCGGTGCGTCTCTTCGTTGTTCGGTTACCCGGTACAGGGGCAAAATATTGATCATAGAGCAGTCTTCTCTTGTTATGCACAATCATCTGGTCTACCGCTTTGTGATCGGCTCCGGATTGCTTCATCGTGCTCTCAATTTGCTGCATGGCAATCTCGCGTTCAACACCGGTACCTTGTACCGCTGCCTGACACAAAGCTTCGAATCCGGGTTCGCCCAGCATGCTCAAGCTCTCAGCACTGTTATAGCGCACTCGCCAGTCTTCATCACGCAGCGCTTTGCGCAGCAGTGGAATGCTGCCTGCCGCATGCTTCGAACCGAGCGCCTGAACGACTTCCGCCCGCACTTCCGGGTCAGCATCCTTCATCAGCTTCAGAATCGTCTCATCCTGAAGTGCCGGACTTGCGCTCAGATACAGCTTCACCGCTTCCGCCCGTACATCCTGATGCTCTGCACCGACCAACCGGTCGAGTGCCGGCATGACCTCCGGTACTGCTTGTCCCCACATGGCGACAAGTCCAACCTTCACAAAATCTGGATTGCGGTCTTCCAGCAACTCAATCAGAAGTCTGCTCGTATCCAGACTGGTCTCAAGCAAAATGTCCGCAGCCAGATGATGAATCGACTTCCCTTTGGTCAATAACACTTCAAGCATGTCCTTCAATTCACCCTGACGGGTGGTGCTTCTCGCAATGGAACGTCCAATCACGAATGCCATCGGTCCAGGCTTCTCATCCTTGAGCAATTCCATTAAACCCGGAACGGCTTCGGGACAGCGCATGCCGCCCAATCGGTAAGCTGCATCGATCTGCCGACCATAACGCAGCCGGCCCAGTTCTTTCAGATCATGCTCTACGAATCCTGCCTCACGGCAGAGTGCAATCAATTTCTCACGGTACTCTCCTTTGAATTGATCAATCCACTCAATGAGCTTGCTCTGAATCACCTGTCGTTCAATCGGAGCCAGCTTGCCAGGAGGCAACCGCAGCGGACGACCTTCAGTCAGTGCCGTTTGCAGATACGTGAAGTAATCCCGCTGCTTTTGTTTGTAGAATTCAATCTTACGCCGTTTGCCGTTATGGGACACTTTCATGGCAAACAGCAGGATCACACCCAGAGCGACGAGCGCTATACAGATGTATAAAAATAGATAGGCCAAAGCCAAACTCGAAAACATGTGAAAAGGTCCTCCTTTATACTCATTTAATTCATCTGAGAACTAGGAATTTGTTCAAAGACTTTCTTCATTTCTTCGTAACTCAGCTTCAGTCGTTCACTGTATTTCACCTGTTCCCAAGGCTGCCAGCTATACACAGGCAGGGTTTTCAAATCCAGCGTGGTCTGATCACCTGCAGGCCAGGCTACGCTGCCCGTCGATCGGTCCATTAACCATGGAACCAGCGTTATGCCTTCGGTCTTCACCGTCTTAAACACCCGTCCTTCCTGCAGGGGTCCATAATCGATCACTTGCAGTGAGCTTGGGTCACCAAACCCAAGCAGCATCCAGGGAATTCGCATCTCCACTTGATTGCCGTCATACTGCCAGGTCGTCAATGAATCTGTGTCGGACTGTCCGGGAGCCGTAGTTCCCCGCTTCAGGATACCCACTTTTTCATTCATAAACGGATGAGCGGACCGGGTATCCGGCGGCGTCATCCTCAGGCTGACTGCCAAATTCCATGGATGGAAGGGATCAGCTTCATTTCCTTGCTTGTCCGGCAGCATATCGTATCCTTCCTTGCCGTACAGACGCTGGTTAAAATCATAATCCTTGGCGATCTCTACCTGGGATTCATCATCCTGTCCCAGCGTGATGACTGTTTCGAGACCATCACTTAGCGTTCGTTCCGGAAGCCGCTTGCCAGGCTGATTGCCGCCTGCCAGTGTATCCGTCCCTATGCGGAGCATCGTTTTATCTGGATCAAATGGCTGGTCCAGCGTCATCCCAATGTACAGGTAAGCCTCGTCGTGGGTCAGCTTCATTTCCTGAATGCCGTCCACTTTTCCCTGCCATACCGTAACTTCTTCTTCGTTCAGTGCAGCCCAGTCATCCAGTTTCCCGTCGATGGTCAGCTGTTCCTGTTTGCCCGGGTCCATGGCGAGCAGACCGAACATTTTCTCGTTGGTTAGCACATTTAGCCAGTAGGCCCGCCGATCCGCAGGAATTTCGAAAGGCATCGTGTTCCAGGTTTTCTTGAACCATTCATCCTGCCACATGAACAGAATCGCTCCCGCATACCCTTCGTCATAGATATCCTGAGTCAGTGAAGCGTCAATGGCTCCTTGTTCGGCCTCGTTATGTCCACCCTGATCCCTTCCTCCCATACCTAGATGAGAGATCCCCAGGGAAGAAGGTACACCATACTCTGTAACCATTACAGGCATATCGGAAAACTCGGCTTTAAGCTTGCGTAAATAGCTTTTGTACGTGTTGTACTCGCCGTTTGCATCCTTGATCGTTTGAAGGGTCTGGTCCGTATGGAATAAATCCGGATAGTAGGGATACACATGGTATGCTGCAAAATATCCTCCCTGCCATTCCTCCGGCTGAATATGACGGGCATCCACACTGACGAGGTCCTCTTCAAACAATGGTTCGCCTGGATGTTCCAGCACATCGGTTGTCACCCAATTGGTGAACGTCATCGGATGTTCCCATCCATACTTTTTCTCCAGAACGGCTGTATAGTCCAGCAGCTCGGCCAACCAATTCTCGAAAGGTGAGGCATCTGCTGTCCCGGAAAAATGAACGCCCTTGTATTGCGGAACATCGGGATGTTTTTCATTTGTGTTGTCTACCATCGTGGGATCCCACTCGGTGCCAACATGCCAGGCCATCAGATATTTACCGGCATTCTTCTTGTACTTGCCGCTGGAGGCTCCGGCCTTCTCGGGAATATCCGCATCCCCATATACCGCGGTTACCGCTTTTTCAATCTCCTGCTTGAACGTCTGTTCAATGTGATCAGCATAAGCGTCCTGCTTCTCAATCAACTCTTCTTCCGGCGACCATATACCCTGTATAAAATATAACGGCTGCTCCCGGCCACGGTTATAATCGACCAATGCTGAGTAAAAAATCGGTTCGTGGACCGTATACACCCGTATGACATTGGCCCCCATCTCCTGAATCTGCTGGAACCACCTTAGGTAATCCTCTTCGGTCAGGGGAAACTCTCCCGGATAATATCCCGGTGAAGTTGCACCCAGGTTGACGCCCTTAACGAACATCTCCCTCCATGTTCCATCGGGCCCGTATTCCATGAACCGGTCTCCCTCGGTCTTGAATTTCATCTCCGTGCCATTCTCGGCTGTGTAGGTAACGAGCTGGGGCTGCATGTATTGCCAGCCGGCCAATATTCCACCGGTCAGTACAACAGCTCCCGTCAACATCGTTAGCATCCAGCGCTTTCTTCTTCGTCTGCTCATGGCTCCTGATTGCTCACCTCTCTATTATGCATCCTGCCTGTTATGGTCTGAATCTGAAATTAAAGCTAACAGACATGCAGCCATTCATCTGCTTGGATGTCCGCTCCGGGTAGAGATGCCAGCGGTGTGTTCTCACTATAGCGCCAATACTCTGCATTTGTAACTAGGCTGATGGAAGCAAACGTGGAATGCAACATTCTGCCCATAATTCGTAAAAATGGCCATGAACTTGCTTTAAAAGCCTGTCTGACTTCTCTGCTTCATGAATACCATTTGAGATGGTTAAAACCTAATTGTAAACGCCTTGACCTGTTGCAGTTCTCTACCCGTTAAAGTTATATGCAACGCGGTATGCAGCAGCTGTTTCAGCTTGAACACTTACCCCTTTAAACGCAAGTCATATGTTAAAGTTGCGGACGTTTTTACAGTATTAACCATAAAGATTACAAAATTGATACTATAGTCCGATAACGCATCAGTGAAAACCCGCGGCCTGGCAAGGTTTTCTGAAAAGTGCAGAAAAGCAAAAAAGGACATCAGTCCCCCCTTATAGGACTGTGCCCATTTATATTACTTTTACAAAAAACGAAATGAACACCGGGTCATCACCCTGAAGTCACGAATCTCTTACATCAAATGTAAAAAAGCACATCTTATTTCCTAAATTCTGACTCTATTATTTGGATTCCATAATTGTGTCCAATTTGCAAAAAAATTCCGGTTGCCGCTTTAGAGCATTCGGGATATGCTTATAAAACAAGAACACATGTTCCAAACTGTAAATAAAATGCATAAAATATGCGGCTGAATAGCTCTGTCTGTTCGTGAACAGCCGAATCACGGAATAAAGGAGAGACCCGTTATGTCCCGCAAAGATGGACGCGTCATTATGCTCGCAGACTGCCAGTCATTTTATGCCAGTGTGGAGAAATCGGCACATCCCGAATACAAAGACCGTCCCCTCGTCGTAGCGGGAGATCCAGCACGCCGTTCAGGCATCATCCTTGCGGCCTGCCCTATTGCCAAGTCTTATGGAATTACGACGGCTGAGCGACTGGGTGAAGCCCTTGCCAAATGCCCGAACGTTGTCGTCGTTCGCCCCCGGATGGAAGAATACATTCGCGTGTCACTGCACATCACCCGGATTCTTCAGTCCTACACTGACCTTGTTGAGCCTTACAGTATTGATGAGCAGTTTATCGATGTCACCGGAAGCCTGGAGCTGTTCGGCAGTCCGGAGACGATTGCTCGCAGCATCCAATCCAGGGTCATGGAGGAGACGGGCGTATATATTCGGATTGGCATCAGTGATACCAAAGTGGTGAGCAAAATGGCCTGTGACTTATATGCCAAAAAAGTCCCCGAGGGCATCTGTGTACTGAATCGTAAGGACATGGAGAAAACAATCTGGACCAAACCTGTCCGGGACATGTTCATGGTCGGTTCACGGATGGGGAAACATCTCTCTAACATGGGTATTCGTACAATAGGTGATCTGGCACAGACACCTCTGTCCAGACTGAGGGAACGCTGGGGAGTAAATGGTGAAGTCATATGGCGCATTGCCCGCGGTATGGACGATTCACCCGTGAAACCCGGGACATACACGCATCAGCAGCAGGGCATTGGACATCAGATGACGCTTCCCAGAGATTATGAGTCCTGGGAAGAGATCAAGGTTGTCCTGCTTGAGCTGGCAGAGCTCGTCTGTCGACGCTCCCGGGATAAATCTCTGATGGGTAACGTGGTCTCCGTGGGATGCCGAGGGCAGGATTACGACCGCCCAACTGGCTTCTCGCGCCAGATGAAGGTGAGCGAGCCAACCAACATTACGGATGAAGTCTATGATGCGGCCGCGGTGCTCTTCCTTCGCCATTGGGACCGATTACCCATCCGCCGCATCAGCATCTCACTGACCGGGCTGGTGCCTGATTCCGAAGTACAGTTGTCCTGGTTCGATGATCGTGAACGCAAAAGAGAACTGGAACGTGCCACAGATGACATCAAGCGCAAGTTCGGAGACACCGCCATCATGCGGGCTTCCTCGCTCTGCTCGTCTGCACAGGCACAGGACCGTTCCCATAAAATCGGAGGTCATTACAAATGAGTAAAAAACTACAGCAAAACGGACTCTTTGAGTCTTCGCGCATGATGCTTCCCGAACACCGGGAAGCTTACATTCTTCATCAGGAACAGCTTGCTCCCCGGACCCGTCCATCACTGGATGCTCAGGTAGCGGAAGAAATGTCCCGTTTGCTCAGCAACTCAATGATGCTTGGAGATGCGGTAACCATAACCCTGTTCCATGAACATGACGATATCCGATTTACTGGACAGGTACTGAAGCTGGACCCTACTGTACGTACGCTAAGGCTGCTGACATCAAACGGGACCCGGGACGTTCAGATGAATCTGATTACCAATGTGACACCGGCGAATGAATGACGCAGCAGATAACAAGTTCCAACGCTCAAGCTTATATCGGCAATAGGAACTACTCACTTCACCAACTCTAATTAGCGAATATTCCGCATTAGATGCAGCCGAATTGATGCATGCAGGACCGTTTTCCTACACTTCAATATGGCCTTCTCAGGTATCCAAACACCCATTCTCGCCGAAGCTGCCTTCGGCCCAAAGAAGCAAAATGACCGATATGTGATTCATCGGCCATTTTGGTGGGTATATGGGGAAATCTTTAGAAAAGACTCCAGTCAAATTCCTTGGAAAGGCGCTCCAGCAAATGTACGCCCGCAATGCTGTTCCCTTTTCGATTCAGTGCCGGTCCTACAAGACCAATGCCAAACTGGCCAGGAACAAGGGTGATAATTCCGCCGGATACTCCGCTCTTGGCAGGCAGCCCGACTTCAATGGCAAATTCACCCGATGCGTTATACATACCGCACGTCGTCATGAAGGTTTTGGCAATCTGTACATAACGGCGTGGAATGAGCTCATTTCCGGTAATCGGGTCTGTGCCATCATGAGCAAGCACCAGAGCCATACGCGCCAGATCCGCACAAGTCACCTCGATCGAGCAGTGACGGAAATAGACACAGAGCACATCTTCCACATCTTCCTTGATTACACCATTATGCTTCAAAAAGTAAGCCAGCGAACGGTTCAAGTGACCTGTCTCCGATTCGGACCGGAAGACCTCTTCGTTATAGTCCAGCCGATCATTGTTCGCGAGCTTGCGGAAAAACTCCAGAATTCGCCTTGATTTCTCTTCCTTACAGTCTCCCGCGACCAGGGAGGAGACCGTTATGGCTCCTGCATTGATCAGCGGATTAAACGGGATACCCGGTTCAACCAGCTCAAGTTTGATCATCGAATTGTAATCGTCACCCGTAGGTTCTTTTCCTACATTAAAGAAAACCGCTTCTTCCCCGTGATCCATTAGGGCCAGAATTAGGGTAAACACTTTGGAGATGCTCTGCATCGTAAAGGGTACACCGCAATCCCCGGCAGACACATGATTGCCTTCGGGGTCCATAATATGTATGCCCAGCTCATCCTGTGATGCCTTGACCAGCTCCGGGATATAGGAAGCGACCTTTCCCTGCCCTGTATGCAGACGACTGGTCTCCAGCCATTCCGGCAGTAATTCGTTCAGACGCTCCATTACCGTATTGCTCATCTCCATCCCCTCCATATCTCTGTGCAGCATTCTGCATCATTCCAAGCCGTATGAGCCCCATTGCCAGGTATAAGCAGAATGTGTATATATCATTACCCTTATGGCATGATCGGTTACCGACGCACCCTAAGGTTTAATTCCAGAATCTCGCCGGGGAGTCCTTCCATATCGCCTGTCCGTGTCGATACAAAGTTCTGTCTGGTTAATATTCGGCGGGATGCCACGTTGGATGGGTCAATGATCGCGTAGAGCACACCAATTCCCGCCGCCTGTGCTTTTAAAATGAGACGCGACGCAATGGACGTGCCATGACCTTGGCCCCAGTATTCAGGCAAAACCATATAGCCCATCTCTGCTCGGGACGAATCGGTTTCATCCGGAATGAGTTTTGCGTAAGCCAGCCCAGCTCCATTTGCATCTGATACTCGGTAATATCCGCAGCTGGATCCCAGATTATAATCAAGCATGGACCGGAATTGGTTCTTCGCTTCATCCTCCGGGAGCGTACGTTCTGTAATTTGTTTCATGACTTCCATATTGGAAACCAGAGCATAATAGTCTGCAAAATCAGGTTCAGCATATTTAACGAAGTTCATCGAAATCCTCCTCCAGCTCCGAACAGATGTTGTTGTCCTTTAATTCACCTAGAGTATAGCAGAAGCACAGGATACAATGCACGCTGCCCCCAAGCGATCTACTACCAACCAGTAGTATTCCCCTAACCCTATTGAAAAAAGCGGCCTCCGCAGAGACCGCCATTCATTTATTTAACATAGAACATTAAATTATAACGATATTCAAGATTCGAATTCACTCAGCTTGCCCGGGATGAAGGTTTGAGACTCATTTGACCCTCATGCTGACGTGTACGACGATTTTGACCCGGAGGTGTAATCATCAAGGCAAGCAGCAGGGAAACAGCACAGAGGATGGCAATAACGATAAACGTCAGATGGAATCCGCCCAGCAGGGCACTGATAAAGGATCCAGCCAGGGCTCCAATTCCAAATCCCTGATAGATGACGCCATAGTTTTTGCTCTGATTTTTCAGTCCGAAGTAATCCGCGACAATCGCCGGAAATACGGTAATGTTACCACCGAAACAGAACGCAACTGCAGCCACGCAGGCGAAGAACACGCCATAGGTCAGCGGAACGAGGCTTAGTATCATGACGGCAACTGCTGTAACCAGCAGTGCCCCGGCAATCACTTTCATCCGGCCTACTTTGTCCGACAAGGCCCCCAGAATGATACGCCCTGCCGTATTAAAGATCGCAACCATCGCTACGGCATTCGCGGCGGTAGCCACGTCAAGACCTGCCAGTTGTACGCCAATGTCTTTGACAATACCGATCAGATACAATCCGCTCATACAAGCCGTGAAGAAAATAACGAACAGCATATACGCTTCTTTGGTGCGAAGCATTTCTTTTACCGTGTACTGATGACGAATAACTTCTTCCTGCTTCGCCCCTTCAGTCTTGCTAACGGGAGCCTGTTCACGAACAACGGCTTCACGAATCAGGAAAGATCCGGCCACAATCAGGACCAGGACGATGATACCCCAATACATAAATGCCTGAGCAGGTCCTACAGCACCTATCAATGCCGAGTTCACATATTTAAACAACAGACTGCCTGTACCAAAAGCACCGACGGAAATACCCGAGATGAGACCTTTGCGTTCCGGAAACCATTTGATCAAGTTGGATAACGATGTAATGTATGCGGTCCCGTCTGCGAACCCAACCACGAATCCCGCCAAAATGTAGAGCAATGTTAATGAAGTAACCTGAGAACTGAGCACCAGTCCCAGACCAAGAACAATCCCTGCAACACGGATCAGGCGCTGAAGTCCCCATCGTTCCTGCAAACGGCCTGCAAACAGCGTAGCAAATGCGAGTGCAAAACTCGTGATCGAAAAAGTTATCGCGACCGAGCTGACGTCCCATCCGAAACGGTCAGACAGCGGTTGATTAAATAAACTCCAGGTGTAGATGGTTCCAAGGCCCATTTGTACAATAATTGTTCCCAGTACAATAAGCCAACGATTCATTTTTATGGATGTCGATGCTGAATTAGGTGCTGATGAAATAGCTGCTTTCATCGTGATCTCCCCTTTGCCGATGTCATGTCTGAGCACATTGTCCATCATTTGGTGAATGACAATGCTGCTTTGAATGCGTTCACAAGCTAATCATACATGAAAGGGGATTCATAACACCGATTTAAGCATGAGTTGCACCATAGACGGAATGAAATGCCTCTATATGCGCATGAGCTGCCTGAATTCCTTGACCTTCCCCCGGCTAACCGGCACTTCCGCTTCCAAATCGCGCAGACGGAGCAGATAGGTATTGTTAAACCAGGGTACAATTTCACGAATTTGAGACAGATTGACCAGGTAAGAACGGTGACAGCGGAAAAAGGACTCCTGAGGCAGTCGGCCATGAAAATCCGAAATGCTCACTGGCATCGTAAACTCACCATTTTTGGTATACACCTTTGTTACTTTCTCTTGTGCTTCCGCATAATAAATGTCGGCTGTATCCGTTACGATAATGTTCTCGTTTCGCAGCAGGTTAATTCGTATTCCACTTCCGGCGACTGATGCTTTTGGCGGTGATCCTTGTACGGAAGTGTCATCCGTCACTTGAGCCTGCACATGTTCAACCAATCCCTCTCCCGCATGATCGCGTTTGAAGGCATTCTCCAGCTTGAGCAGCATGGCGGCAATTCGTTTCTCATCATAAGGCTTCAGAATGTAGTCAAAGGCTTCTAGCTCGAATGCCTCAGCTGCATGCTCCTTATAAGCAGTCGTAAAGACGATATAAGGCTTACTGGCGAACTTCCCAATATGATGGGCCAGCATCATGCCGTCCAGAGATGGAATGTTAATATCGAGAAAAATAACGTCGACTTCCTGCTCCTGCAGAAATTTTAGTACATCCAGTCCATCTTCCAGGCAGGCAACCACTTCAATCTCACTATGTTCCTGGATCAAATAATTCAATTCTTCACTTGCAGGAATTTCATCTTCCACGATAAGGGCTCTCATAGACCAATCACCTTGTCACGACATCTCCTTTGGGTACATCAAAAATAATATCCGTTCCTTGCTCCAGCCGCGTAATAGTTACACCTTGTCCATAAATGAGCTTCACCCGCCGATGAACATTATATAGACCAATCTGATTCCCCGGCATCCGGTCATGATAGACCTTCTCAATGATATCGGGGTTGATACCAGCACCGGTGTCACTGACTCCTATTCGTACAAAATCAGGGTAATCCTGTACCCGAATCCGCACTGTACCAGGACCCTTGACCTTGAGGACACCATGCATGATGGCATTTTCAACAAGTGGCTGAATGACCAGACTTGGAATATGCACCGCCACTTCATCAATCTCATAGATCACGTTAAGCCTGCTGCCATAACGGGCTTTCTCAATCTCCACATAATTGCGGACCTGCTCCAGCTCCTTATGGATATCGATTAGCTCATCCGACAGCTCCAGATTGTAGCGCATATATCCCGACAGATTCACAATCAGCTCCCGTGCCCGGTCAGGCTTCGTTCGAATCGAAGAAGCAATCGCGTTCAGCGCATTAAAGAGAAAATGAGGATGAATGGTTGTCTGCAATGCCCGCAGTTCCGCTTTGTTGGCGGCTGCCTTAATCTCTTCGACCCGGGATACTTCCATCTGAGTGGAAATAATCTGGGATAGTCCCACGGCCATCGTTTGCAGTGGATACGTAATTTTGTAGGCTTTACGGTAATAAATCTTCAGCGCTCCCGTGACCTCGCTCCTCTCCTTGAGCGGAATAATCAGCAGGGAATGGATATCCGGTGTTTTCTCATCGGTCACATCATTACTGATCGTAATCTCTCCGCTCGAGATCGTCTGCTTCGTCATCTCGCTAATGATCTCATTGCCGATGTGATATCGTTCTTCCCCGAACCCGACATAGGCGAGAACATTGCGAGTATTCGTAATGGCAACAGCATCAGCCTGAATATCCTCCTGAATAATGCGACAGATGGTCCGCAAGGAATCCTCATCGATGGAGCGGAAGTAGGGCAGCGTTTTGTTCGCAATTTCCAAGGCCAGTTTGGCCTGGCGTGCTGCGATCATTTCCTTTTCCCCTTCCACACTCTGCACCAGCAGTACGATCAGTCCAATATTGACTTCACCCAGAATCATGGGCAATGCAATCTTGGATACAATGTCCGCACCGAGCGGGTCCGGGTAGGAATATAGCAGAATCAGCAGCATCGTAAGTGCTTCACAGATCATCCCGGCCGCAATACCAACCATCCACCGCTTCGACTTGGGTGTGTATTTGCGAATGTAACCCGACACCAGACCGGCAATGATACTCGTAATGAGACACGGAATGGCCGTAATCCCATCCATATCAATCAAATACCGGTGCACTCCCGAGACTATCCCCGTAATAATCCCTACAGGCGCTCCAAACAAAATGCCACCCGACAAAACGGCAATAATCCGCACATTCACCAGTGAACCTTCCACATTGATCCCGGTATAGGTGCCAAAGATCGCAAAAGCACAGAATAACAGTGTCACCGCCACATATTCCTGCGGCCTTAGTTTTCCCTTCTGCAAAATCTGTCTAAAACGAGGTACCCTCGATAAAAAGAATAAAAAGATAATTAGCAGCGCCGCCCGCTCAAATAAACCCAGCAGCATCGTAAACATTTCCATGAAGACCGCTTCCTCCAAATCCATCAAAATCCAGCGTTATGCCTTATGCCTTAATATTGCATCTCCAGTTTTTGTTCCATTTTGCATGATCCTATGAATGCTCTTTTTGCCTTTATCCCTTTTTGCTCGTATGCACCAGTTTACCGCTCTGCCAAGGAGAAAGCAAAGTCATCAGGTGGAAATGAGAAGTAAAAGGATGCAATGGAGAATCATTTGTTCCATTCAGACAGACTTTAAGGAATCCGTTACACCTTATTACGAGAATTAGTGTGGAATGAAAACTTTAACGAACCTATACGACGCTATAGAAGTAAAAAACTGCTATTAACATCCGCGAAAGACGAAATAACAACTCTACGATTCATTACGACACCGAACCCGAAGAATTTACCCGGATAACGTACGCTCAGTTCGTTACAACTATTTTAGCTTTTCGTTGAAAGATGTCCTTAAGATGCATCACGGACGATTGGTCTGATGCCTACCATCAAAAAAGGCAGCCCATAAGTCAATTTCCTGACTTATGGGCTACCCCGCCCTTTAACCAACCTACACCCTCGATGTAGGTTGAGTTTTTATAAAATAAATATTGGATAACACAGTAGCGGAGAGTGCAGTACCAATCTGGAGAAGCAAAGCGCTCGCCTTTATTCCCGGATTTCCCCATTCAAAAAGGGCGTTCAAAAAAATCCGGGAATAACAGCGATCGGAAGATGGTACTGCAATCGTAGCGGCCACGTGTGCTGTCCTGCATGCATTTTATTATCCTCAACCTACAGCGACCTCACCGAAACATCCCCCACAGCTTAATCAAATGAAACGTATTGTTAGGATCAATCTTCTGAGCGATGACGAAGGCAACGAACTGCTCCTCCTGAGCTGAGGAGAAATTTTCATTCAAGATGACAGCAGATGACTTGACCAATCTTCTAACCTTTGCCCGATCCTGAAGGTCGGACTTCGTAATTCCGTCAATCAGCTTTTTAATGCGATCTTTGACAGCAGGATTCTTCATCTTTAATTTGATCCGCTCCACCAGCTGCGGACTAATTCCATATTGTTGATAACCCAAAACGTACAGCACCTCCCAAAAATGAACTCACTTTCTATTCATATGACGGGAGGGCTTGTTTACTTGACTTTTTTCGCACGAATTGCAGGAAAGCAATGCATCCAGGCCACAATCAATCGATCAGATCACCCTGGAATACCTGCTGCTGCTGTAAATACTCTCGCAAAGCCGTATAGTCCACAGATGTCCAGAAATTCGGATCGCTGATCAAACTGGACACATCATCCCTCGCTTGCTCCAATACGGCAAAGTCTGCAACCATATCCGCCAGGCGAAATTCCGGTAATCCACTCTGTTTGGTCCCGAAGAAATCCCCCGGTCCCCGCAGATCGAGATCACGGCGAGAAACTTCAAAGCCATCCTCCGTTTCGGTCATGACCTTCATGCGCTCCTGCCCAACCTCTGTTTTGGGATCGGCGATGAGCACGCAATAGGACGCGTGGGCACCCCGGCCCACACGGCCGCGAAGCTGATGCAGCTGGGACAGGCCAAAACGGTCCGCATCCATGATAATCATTAACGTAGCATTCGGTACATCGACGCCGACTTCCACCACGGTGGTGGAGACGAGGAGCTGAATATCGTTGCTGTAGAACGCACGCATCACCTCTTCTTTCTCCCCAGCGGTCATCCGTCCATGCAGCAGGCCCACACGATAATTCGGAAAGTTCTGCTGCATCTGCACATGCAGATCAATCGCATTTTGAACATCCAGCTTCTCGGATTCCTCAATTAAAGGGCATATAAGATAAGCCTGACGGCCCTGATCCACTTCGCGGGAAATGAAACCGAGCACACGCTCCATCATGTCATGTTTAACCCAATAGGTGGAGATCGGAATTCGTCCCTTCGGCCGTTCCGAGATCGTGGATACTTCAATATCCCCAAATGCCGTAATCGCCAGCGTCCGCGGAATCGGAGTCGCCGTCATGGTTAACACATCGGGATTATATCCTTTTCGCCGCAAAATGCTGCGCTGGTTCACCCCGAAGCGGTGCTGCTCGTCCGTAACGACGAGACCAAGATCACGGAAGAATACATCTTCCTGAATCAATGCATGGGTACCTACCACGATATCAATCATCCCCATTTGCAGCGAAGCGATCAGATCCTTGCGTTTCCGTCCATTCACGCTGCCGGTTAGAAGGCCCACCGTTACGCCAAAAGGTTCAAACAGCTTTTGTAATGATCGCATATGCTGCTCGGCCAGAATCTCGGTAGGAACCATTAGAGCTCCCTGGAAACCGGAACGAACCGAGGTATACAGCGCTATGGCTGCAATCACCGTTTTACCCGAACCCACATCGCCTTGCAGCAAGCGATTCATGGAATAAGGTGAACGCATATCATGAAGGATTTCCAGTTCCACCTTCTTCTGAGCATCTGTCAGTTCAAACGGCAGACTGCGCACAAACTCGCGAATGGTAGCATTATCCGTTGTATGCACAACCCCATCCATTCGATTTCTGTTCAATGCGCGATAGGCCTGCATCTTCAGCTGGAACAAAAATAATTCTTCATAGACCATGCGCTGTCTGGCCTGTTGGCCTTCCCGATTATCCTGCGGACGATGAATCCCCGCGATAGCCTGTTTACGAGGCATCAGTCCGTATTTCTTCATAAGAGATGGAGGTAAAATCTCGGGAATCATGTCTCCAAATTGGATCAACCCCTGATTAATTGTCTTGCGCATCCAGGATTGCGTCAGCTTGCCCGTTACCGAGTAGACCGGCTGCAGCGTACCTGAACGGCCATCTCCCTTATCCGGAAACTCCGAATCCGAGACGGTCATCTGCATGCGCTTTTGTTCCCACTTCCCGGTAAGCACAATTTCGCGGTTCGGCGTAAGCTGGTCTTTTAGAAAATGACGATTAAACCAGGTTGCCGTAATCATCCACTCTTCTGTCATCACCTTGCAGGTGAGACGGGACTTTTTACCATAGCGCTGCAACACCGGAATACCCATGATCTTACCCTGGACCGTAATCTTGTCCCCGTCTTTCACTTCACTAAGAGAGCGCAGACGATAATCCTCATAACGGAACGGATAGTACTCAAGCAGGTCTTTAACACTAGAGATGCCAAAGGCGTGAAGCTCTCCCTCTTTGAGAGCACTCACGCCGTTAATTTGCTTAACCGATATTTCTTCCAATTTCATGTCTAATCCCTCATTCCGGAACAGGCCACATAAAGATGGCAATAACGCCAGGCCCAACATGGCTGCCAATAACGGCTCCAATATTGGTGTACACCACTTCATTCAGTGTAAAATGCCCACGCAGCTGCTCTGCACAAGCAATCGCTGATCCGGGGTCTGCGGTATGGCCCACGGCCACGTTCACACGCTTACCCGCAAGGTCCTGCTGAAACAGCTCAATAATGCGTGCCATTGCTTTTTTGTGTCCTCTGACTTTTTCAACAGCGTATATGACACCTTCCTCATCAATGGACAAGATGGGCTTAATATTCAGCAAGGTGCCCAGAAAAGCCGCAGCCTTTCCGATTCGCCCGCCTTTTTGCAGATACTCCAGTGTATCCACAAGGAAAAACAGCTTGCGGCTCTTCTGCATGGCTTCCACAGCTGCAGCAATCTCGACTGCCGACTTGCCTTGACTCGCGAGTTCAGCTGCCTGAACAACCATCAGACCATATCCATAAGATGCCGACTTGGAGTCCAGCACCGTAATGTCGCCCTCGCGCTCCAGCAGAGATTTGCCCAGTAGTGCCGATTGATAGGTTCCACTCATGCCTGATGACAGGTGAATCGAGACAATCGGACGTTCCGGGTCTTCATCCAGCAGAGTCTGGTAGATGTTCATGAATTCGGTTGGCGAAGGCTGTGACGTTGTAGGTAACGCCGAAGCCTTCTCCAATTTGGCATAAAACTGTTCCGAAGTCAGATCAACGCCGTCTGCATAACTTTCTTCACCAAACAGAACGCGCAGTGGAACCACATGAATTCCGTATTTACGGACAAGCTCTTCCGGTATATCTGCGGTACTGTCTGTTACAATCGCAATCTTATGGCTCAAGCGAGATCTCCTCCTTGCGTGAGTGTACTATCAGGACTCCACAGAGAACAAATAATAATAAACGGGCTGTCCTCCGGAATGCACCTCCACCTCAGCATCAGGATATTGCGACTCCAGCCATGCTGCAAGTGCAGCAGTAACCTCAGAGTCAGCTTCTTCCCCTTCGAGGATGGTAACCACTTCATCTCCACTCTCCATCATCTGCTGCAGCAACCCTTCACACGCACGCAGCATGCTTTCATCTGTCGCAACGATTTTGGAATTATGGATACCAATGTAATGGCCTGCCTTGATATCCAGCTCATCGTACTGAGTATCTCTTACAGCATGAGTAACCTGACCCGACTGCACTCGGCCAATGGCTTCCAGCATCTGATCACGGTTGGTATCAGCAGACTCATCCTCTTGGAAGGCAAACGCAGCTGCCATTCCTTGCGGAATGGTTTTGCTCGGGATCACCGTGATCCGGCGTTCGTCTTCAAGCAGTTCTCGTGCCTGTTCGGCAGCAAGAACAATATTGGAATTGTTCGGCAAAATAAATACCTGTTCCGCAGCGATCGAGCGAACTGCATTCACAAAGTCCTCAGTACTCGGGTTCATCGTCTGTCCGCCGGACAGAACGACATCCACTCCGAGGCTTTGGAAGATTTCCGCAATACCCTCGCCTGAAGATACAGCGATAAAACCATACGGAGCCATCTCGTCTGCCGGAGGTACTGCCTCTTCATGACTGCGCGTCGTTTCAGGCGGAATCTCTGCAAACAATTCAGGAGAAGGCGCAATGTCCATGCCCGCCGTTAGCAGATCCCGGTGCTGTTCACGCATGTTCAAAATGTGAATCTGAGTAATTTCGCCGTAACGAAGTGCCAGATTCAGTACATCTCCAGGTGTCTTGGAGTGCACATGCACTTTGATCACTTCGTCGTCAGCAATAATGATGATGGAATCTCCATTAACTGACAACGCTTTCCGGAATGCCTCATCATCGAATGCCACGCCTGCATTATCTCCGAGCTGGCGGTTAATGAAAAATTCCATATCATACAGGAATTCGATATCTTCCGTTTCCAGTCTAGCCTGTGCAGACAACGGCATCTCTGGAGCAATGACCTGCTGTGCAGGCTTCGCAGGTACCTCTTCTGCCGGTACAGCCGGTTTCAATGCGGACGATGCCACAGATGGTTGTACTTCTTTTTGCAGGGATGCACGGCTAACACCGTCGGTCTGCAGCAGAACTTCCATAAAACCTTCGTAAATATATACAAGCCCCTGTCCACCCGAATCCACGACGCCAACCTGTTTTAGTACAGGCAGCAATTCCGGAGTCGTTGCCAGTGCCTCTTTTGCTTTTAACAATACTTCATTCATTAATTCGGTAATATCATTCGTCCGTCTTGCATAGTAGCTGGCATGTTTCGCTGCTTCCTTAGCCACGGTAAGAATGGTTCCTTCAACAGGCTTCACGACAGCTTTGTACGCTGCGTCTACGCCATTTTGGAGGGCTGCTGCAAATTGGAGCGTATTCAGTTCCTCATAAGGAGCAGCTGAACGACTGAACCCACGGAACAACTGCGATAAAATAACGCCAGAATTCCCCCGTGCACCCATAAGCAGGCCTTTCGATAAAATACCGGCAGCTTCTCCGATGGAGGCAGAACTCTTGCGTTTAATCTCTGCAACTCCCGCACTCATTGTCAAATTCATGTTCGTTCCCGTGTCGCCATCCGGCACAGGGAAAACATTCAGGGAATTGACGTGCTCTGCATGCTGTCCAAGTTGTTCCGCGCCGGCAAGTACCATTGCGGTAAAATCTGTTCCATTTAAAGAACGTATACTCAAGTGAGAATTCCCCTTCCTAGCTTGATACACGAACATCTTGCACCAAGATGTTAACTGGTCTGTTCATGCGTTGACGCTTCTGCGTCATTCTTCGTCCACACCTTGTCCGGCAAAGGCATACAATTCAACATGTCATCCGGATCTACGGTCTGGGCGGCCGAGCCACCGATATCTTGCAACCGCTGAAGCCCGAGTTCGGGGCATACGGATATGCACCGGTATCGAGAGCCGGCATGAATGCCGCATGGAGACTGGTGCCAGTGATGGAAATGTCACAGCGCACAGCGTTGCCAAATTGCAGACCACCGACCTCTTGGGACGGTCAAATCTCCGGCTTTCTCGCGGCAACAGCCTGTTCACCGCTGTATTATGGACTATTCAACATTGTACTATATTAGGCAGGAGAAATAAATAAAGTTTTTGGATCAGTTGACGAAGCTTTTTTGGGTATGATATTATATTCAAGTATTGTTTTATGCAGGTTAAGTAATGGAAATGATCCGGCCATGCCGGCTTGAACAACGCCATTAGCTACTGGAGCCTGACCACTATGGTCAGGAAGAACAATTTAGCCTTTAAGGAATGACTTTCGTCTCTCCGAAGGCAACTGGTTATTTTAGGATAGGAGGTGTAATCTATGTCTCGCAAATGTTATGTGACAGGTAAGAAACCGGGCACCGGTAACCACGTATCCCACGCTAACAACCGTAACCGTCGTTCTTGGGGCGTAAACGTTCAGAAGGTCCGCATTCTCGTGAACGGTAAACCAAAACGTGTATACGTAAGCACCCGTGCACTGAAAGCCGGTAAAGTGACTCGCGTATAATCACGCAAAGCTACTATAAATCGGATAAGCAAAAAGCACCTTGTTCCTTGCAGGTGCTTTTTTGGTATTCAAAAAAGTACATAAATACCTGCACAAGCATGTGAATGCCCGCCGCATGGCACTTCTCAGGTCGGATTCCCCAATCGTCCTGAAGCCATAGCGGCGGTATTCGCCTTTTGAGCCTGCTCTCGATCTTATCAGTTCTTTTGAAACGTATTAAGGATCGCCTTTACAAACCCTCCCAAAAACTTCGGCAGTTTGAATGTGTAAAATTTCATACTTCACCCTCCCCATCATGCTCATGCATCCGCCGTATCCTATGCTTCAGGGCCTTCTTCACCTTAAACACGACAAAAAAGGCTACATGAGAAACCTGCTCATGTAACCATATTTATGCGGAACCACCTGTCCCTATTCCAACATGACGAGCCCGAAGAACAGCTCATTTACGTTTGGGCAGGAACAAATTGATAGACAGCGATCATGAATACACTCAGCAAGTAATACAGTATGCTGAATATGACGAAGGTAACACGCGATCGTGTGCGATCAAACTTTCGAAAATACATAATGACAACGCCCACGCCAATCAGTGAAGTAAGCGCATTGTATGGGGATTGAATGACTGCAAATAAAGCGAGCACCAGTCCCGTTACAAGGCTCGCAGCCATTGTCCACAGCGTCTCCTTAAGGCCCATAGATCAGCCTCCGTAGCTGCTACGGATTTCGGCAATAGCGGCTGCACGGTCCTCACGTCCGAATACCGCACTACCTGCGACGAGTACATCCGCGCCTGCTTCTACAACGAGTGGTGCTGTATCGGCTGCAATTCCACCGTCCACTTCGATGTGTACGTCATGGCGTCCTTTTTCATTCAGCCAGCTGCGAATTTGTCTGATTTTGTTCATGGTTCCCGAGATGAACGCTTGTCCGCCAAACCCAGGATTCACGGTCATGACCAGAACCATGTCCACGTCATCAAGCACTTCCTGAATGGCACTGGCAGGTGTCCCTGGATTCAGAGCAACTCCCGCCTTAACTCCCTGTTCCTTAATCAGATGAATCACACGGTGCAAATGCACACATGCCTCGGCATGAACGGTAATAACAGCCGCTCCTGCTTTGGCAAATTCTTCAACATACCGTTCCGGATTCTCAATCATCAGATGTACATCCAGTGGCAGGTTGGTATGTGGCGCAATAGCTTTCACAATGGCAGGACCCAGCGTAATATTCGGAACGAAATGACCGTCCATGACATCAACGTGAATCCAGTCGCCTCCAGCAGCTTGCGCCTCAGCTACCTCAGCACCAAGACGTGCAAAATCTGCAGATAAGATGGATGGAGCAATTTTAATCATAATTAGTACCTCCGCTTCTTGTCTTTCATTTCTGTAAGGAACTGCTCATAATGCTTGTAACGGCTGTCGGAGATTAGACCCTCCTCCTTGGCTGCAAGTACTCGGCACTGGGGCTCATGTGTATGGGTACAGCCGCGGAATTTGCACTGATCCGCATACTGGGCAAATTCACGGAAACAGGTGGATAATTCCTCCACACCAATCTCGAGAAAGTCCAGTTGGCTGAATCCGGGTGTATCTGCTACAAATCCGCCGTTATCCAGCGGGATCAATTCAACGTGCCTAGTCGTATGTCTGCCGCGGCCAAGACGCATACTGATTTCACTCGTTTCGAGTGTCAGCCCTGGCATCAGGGCATTAAGCATGGAAGACTTACCTACACCGGACTGACCCGAGAACACACTAATCTTTCCTGCGAGGCGTTCTTTGAGCAGTTCATTGCCCTCTCCTGTTCGCGAGCTGGTCGAGATGACTTCATACCCAATCTGTTCATAGAGAGCCTTAACCTCAGCCACAGTGTCCCTGGTATCCTTCTCTGGATCTACGAGGTCCTGCTTCGTTAATACAATTAGAGCATCCAATCCTGCCTGCTCAATATGTACGAGAAATTTGTCCAGTAGATTGAGGTTCATGTCCGGTTCCTTAACGGAGAACAGAAGAACAGCCAGACTGACATTCGCAACAGGAGGACGAATTAACTCCGTCTCCCGTTCCCGAATCTCATCTACTGTTCCTTCGCCATTCTCTGTCAGCATATAGCTGACGCGATCACCGACAAGCGGAGATACGCCTCTCTTTTTGAATATGCCTCTCGCTCGGCATTGAACGGCGGAGCCTTCAACCGAAGGCACCCCGTTTTCTAACAGTGGCATGACATAATAGTAACCGCTTAGCGCTTTTACGATGATACCTTCAGGCATAGCTCCGTCGCCCTCCTTTGATTTGCGGTGCATTCCAACCTAACGTCAGCAATAAGCCGTCCTTACGGACGGCTTGTTGCGTTTACGACTTCATTCTTCTTATCTTTTCCATGACCTTTATCTTTACCTTTACTATCATTCATGGCAGACGTATCTTCACTTTCATTATCTTCTTCACCGTCAGCAGGAGTCGAATCAGGTTCACCTTCCTGGTTGCCGTCCACGCTGCCTTCGTCACCGCCGCCGCCTTCTTCAGGCTCATTCGCTGGTGGGGGCTGATTACTGATCTCTGGCTCAATGGATGGCACGACTACGGTACCATTTTTGGCTTCAGCGTAGGTAACCACGTACGTATCCAGGAATTGACCATCCCGATATACAGATACAGCACCATTCTCATTCGGAGCCAGAACAAGCGGAATGGTTAGGGCCTGATGCGACTGTTTAATGGTTCGGGTACCCCATTCCTGATTCTTGCCGCGGGCATCTTCGAATGTAATTCGAATCTTGCTGTTTTTGCCCTCTTCTTTTGGTGAAACATTGATATTGAAGGAATACTCCAATGCCTCAGGCGGATATCCAGTGCTGACGAAAATGGTAATTTTGTCACCAGGTTTTACATCGGCTCCGGCTTCCACAGGCCATTGCTGGGTCACTTTACCCCGATCAACCGTATAGCTCGACTCTTCCTGAACCTGAGCCAGAACCAGTCCGGCAGACTTGATCATCTGTTCTGCTTCGTTGCGTGTGCGATTTTTCAAATCTGGCATCTTCACTGTTTCAGCGCCTCTGCTGACGGTTAAGACAATTTCGGTCTGTTCCGGATCAAATTCTTGATCGGCCCCAGGGGTCTGGGAAATAACCAGGCCTGATGCAACGTCATTAGAATATTCATCTTTACGTTTGATCCGATCCTCACTGATTCCCAGATTCGTCAGATCCTTGACCGCATCCTCGTAGGAATCACCTTCGACGCTGATCATTTTGGTCAGTTCCTTTTCAGCTCCAACACTAAGTTGAATTTCCGAACCTTCCTTGACCACATCACCTTCGTTTCGGCTTTGTTCGAATACGATACCGGGATCGACACCTTCCTTATACTGCCGGATGACATCATCGCTCACAACCAGACCTTCATCCTGTAGCATCTGGCGCGCCTTCTCTTCAGTCTGGTTAACAACATTTGGCACTTTCACTTCAGGCACAACGAGCATGCCTTTGACGTACCACACAACACCCACCATGGCGATTAGAATTAAGACAGTCAATGAGATCAATAGTGTTGGTTTTTTCCAGTTTTTCGTCTTGGGCTTGCCTTTATGGTTCTCCTCGTCCGATTCCATGACCGGAGCCGCGCCTGTAGAAGTAATTCCACGTGGTTCCGGTTTGATGGCAGGCATGACACGGGTCTGATCCACATCATCCTCATCCGGGAAATCGATCTTGTTTTCATTGCGTCGCTCTGGCATCAAACAGGTTTCCAGATCGTTCTGCATTTCCTTGGCCGACTGATATCGCTCCTGCGGATTTTTTCGCATCGATTTCAAAATCACATTTTCCACACTTTGCGGAATCAGCGGGTTGAATTTGCGAGGTTCATCAAATTCTTCCTGCAGATGCTTCAAGGCAACACTGATCGGACTCTCGCCGAGGAACGGAAGCTGCCCAGTCAGCATTTGATAGAGTACGATACCGAGAGAATATAAATCCGACTTCTCGCCAGTAACAATACCTTTGGCATGCTCTGGTGAGAAATAATGCACCGATCCGACTACGGAACCAGTCTGTGTAATCGTCGTGGAAGTAACCGCTCGTGCAATCCCGAAATCGGTAACCTTCACACGGCCATTTCGGCCAATCAATATATTATGCGGTTTGATATCCCGATGAATAATCTGATTATGATGTGCATGATCCAGGGCGTCTGCAATTTGGGAAGCAATTCGAACAGCCTCATCCACCTGCAGCGGAGCCCGCTCTTTAATAATCTCATTCAGATTTTTGCCTTCTACATATTCCATGACAATATAATGAACGTCATCTTCCTGGCCAACATCATAGATGCTGACGACGTTGGGGTGAGATAAGGATGCAGCTGACTGCGCTTCTCGACGGAAACGTCGGATGAATTCCTCATCATGTACAAATTGCTGTCTCAGCACCTTGATCGCCACATTCCGGTTCAGAAGCAGATCCTGGGCCTTGTACACAAGTGCCATGCCGCCACCGCCAACACGCTCAATGACTTCATAGCGTCCGCCTAGCTGGTGCCCTATCATGACTCACACCCCGTTTCCGTCACCACGGAACCTTCCTGCTGCGCTTCAAATAGCGCAACCGTGATATTATCATCTCCGCCAGCCAGCAGAGCCAGCTGAAGCAGACGATCCGCACGCTCTTCCAGCGGCAGATCCTGATTCCCTGCCACTTGAACGAGCTGTTCATTACTGACCAGATTGCTAAGTCCATCACTGCACAACAGCAGAACTTCACCTATTTCCAGCTTGATGGGATCCAGATCCACTTTGACTTCTGCATCCGTTCCAAGAGCACGGGTCAGCACGTTGCGACGCGGATGATGAGATACGTCTTCCTTGCTGATCTGACCATTTTTAAACAATTCATTCACCAGGGTATGGTCTTCCGTTAACTGGATCACTTGTTTGTTTGCAATTTTGTAAGCTCGGCTGTCCCCGATATGACCGATAACCCCTTCTGCATCATTCAACAAGGCAGCAACCACGGTTGTACCCATGTTGTGGTATTTGTCGTCTCCGGATGCGGTCCGATATATCACTTCGTTGGCATGCAAAATAGCATCGCTGAGGGCAGCAGACAAGGATGCATGCGACAGCCCCGGTTCCAATGTTCCCAGGTCATGCACCAATGTCTCGACTGCCAGACGGCTGGCGGTATCTCCAGCGAGATGCCCGCCCATGCCATCAGCGACAATACCCAGTATATACCCTGTCTCCAGATTGCGGATCCAGGCTGAATCTTCATTAACCGAACGCACGCGTCCGATATGGCTCACATGAACTGTTTTGATCAAAACGTTCTCACCTCAACTCCATATGCTTTGCACGAAGCTGACCGCAAGCGGCAGCAATATCATGTCCCTGTTCACGACGAATGGTTACATTAACACCCTGCTCCGAAAGAATCTTCTGAAAATTAAAAATGTCGCTTCTCGATGTTCTCACATACTTGCGTTCAGGTACGTGATTGACTGGAATCAGGTTCACGTGGCAGAGCATGTTCTTGAGCACACTTGCGAGTTCCGCAGCATGTTCCGGCTGATCGTTCACGCCACCGATAAGTGCATATTCAAATGTGATTCTCCGGCCCGTTTTGGCGAGGTAATACCGAAGGGATTCCATCACATCGTCAAAAGGAAAACGACGGTTTACCGGCATCAATTTGGAACGCAGTGCATCATTCGGTGCATGGATCGAAATTGCCAGGTTAATCTGCGTATCTTCGTCCGCAAACTTGTAGATGTTTGGTACAATTCCGCTTGTGGAGACCGTGATGTGACGCTGACCAATATTCAGGCCCTTTTCGTGAATCATGATGCGCAGGAAAGTCATTGTTGCTTCATAGTTCTCAAACGGTTCGCCCGAACCCATGATGACAATACTGCTTACACGTTCGCCGCGCTCATCCAGAATCTTCTGAGCCTGTACGACCTGAGCAACAATCTCGCCTGCTGTCAGGTTACGCTTCAGTCCGCCCAGTGTGGATGCACAGAATGTACAACCGATCCGGCAGCCTACCTGTGTTGTTACGCAGATGCTGTTACCGTAATTGTGTTTCATGATAACTGTTTCGATTGCATGATCATCATGAAGGCCAAACAGGAACTTCACCGTTCCATCCTTGGATTCAAACTTCGTAATTTCGGTAAGGGTTACAAATTCGAATTGCTCTGCCAGCTTCTCGCGCAATGCTTTGGACAGGTTCGTCATCTCACTGAAATCATTTACTCGCTTCACATAAATCCAGTCGAAAATCTGACCACCGCGAAAAGCGGGTTCCCCATTCTCAACAGCCCATTGCTGCAGCTCTTCCAGGGAAAAATCATATATAAAAGGTTTCATTTTGTTGTCAACACCTATTCCTTCTTTTCTTTTCATTCTTCCTATTCTATCACAAAGACCACTTTACATCCATGTATGCCCTAGAGTCTTGCACTTCATGCATTATAACACCTCGGCGCACAAGCCGCACCCCATTACAAAAGAAATCCGCCGAAGTTCCCCCCGGCGGCCTTCCTTACGTGCTATGGATTTATTCATTGGCTGCACGTGTCAGCCTTGCAATGAAGAAGCCATCACTGTGTGCATACTGGGGCAGAATCTGCACGCCCCCGTTCACCGGATTCCACTTTTCCATCTCGGTTCCGGTCCAGGCAGAATCCACGGCCTGGTATTCAGGATGGCGCTTCAGAAAGTCAGCGACCATAAGTTCGTTCTCAGCCGGCTCAATCGTACATGTACTGTACACCAGAACGCCGCCCGGCTTCAACAGCGGTGAAACCCGGTCCAGCAATTCTCGCTGCAGCGCCGAGATATCTTCGATATCTTCAGGCGATTTGGTCCATTTGACATCTGGCTTCCTGCGAATGACACCGAGACCCGAACAAGGTGCATCCAGAAGGATCCGGTCGAACGAAGCATGAGGATAACGTTCATCCAAATCCAGTGCATCTCCAGTTACTGCATCGATACAGCTCAGCCCCAAACGGTCTGCCTGATCCATGATCAGCTGACGCTTATGTGCATGCACATCATTGGCAATGATCCGTCCACGGTCCTGCATTTTCTCGGCCATATGAGCTGTCTTACCGCCGGGAGCTGCACAGCAATCCAGCACGCTTTGACCTTCTTCAGGTGCGACCGCTTCTGCCACCAGCATGGAACTTTCGTCCTGTACTGAGAACAATCCATCCCGGTACCATGACGTTAGTGCCATATTCCCACCGCTGCGTACAAGGATGCCGTCAGGACTTAACCGGGAAGGCTCCACCACTGCCCCCGTGCTCTCCATCTCGTGCATAAGTTTCTCACGTGTGGTCATTGTCGTATTTACCCGGACACTCACTGCTGGTGGTTCATTATTGGCCTTGCAGATCGCTTCAGCTGTCTCTTCACCGTATTGGCCGATCCAGCGTTTAACCATCCACAGTGGATGAGAGTGTTCCAGTGCAATGCGCTCAGCCGCTGGCAGATCATTCGGAATCCGCAATTCATCCCGGTTACGGATCATGTTGCGCAGAACGCCATTGACCATACCCGAGATTCCCTGGTGACCCAATTTCTTCGCCAGATTGACGGCTTCACTGACAACAGCATGTTCCGGAATCCGGTCCAGATACAGCATCTGGTAGACGCTGATCCGAAGGAGACTTCGTACCCATGGCTGGAGCTTGGCCATTCCTTTGGCTACAAAACGTTCCAAGAAATAATCAAGCGTATTTAGTCTTGCGATTGTTCCGTATACCAGCTCAGTTGCCAGCCCCGCATCAGCCGGACTAAGCTCCGACTCTTTCAAACGACGATTGAGCTCCAGGTTACTGTAGGCTCCATCCTGCTCCACAGCACTTAGAACCTTCACTGCAAGTGCGCGTGGAGAAGTTTTGGGTCGTTGAGCGCGCGAAGCTTCTCCCGAGGTCCGGGAGCCCCCAGCATTTCTGGAACCACCCGGTTTCCCTGGACTCGGGCGCCGGTTCTGTTTAGCGTTACCTCTGCTCGGACTGTCTACGGATCTGCCGGATCTATTCTCACTCATCGTAACACCGTGCCCGGTTTCAGCGTACCGCCGCGGCCAAAGTCAGCCGCCTTCATCGCTTTCTTGCCGGCCGGCTGAACTTCTGTCAGCCAGAGTGAACCGTCACCCGTCTGTACCTCGATACCAGATGCATTCAGCTGCAGCACTGTACCAGGCTCAGCTTGTCCTTTGGCTCCAGTCTCCGAAGCTCCCCATTGATTGGGATTCGCAGCAGCCCATACTTTAAACACCTGCTCGTCCCACATTGTAAATGCACCAGAGAACGGAACAAGACCACGGATCTGGTTATAGATTTCACGGGATGTTCGATTCCAGTCTATTTTCTCGTCTTCTCTAGTCAGATTGCGGGCATACGAAGCTTCGGCTTCATCCTGAGGGACAGCCGTGGTTTCCCCCGCAATAAGACGAGGCATTTCTGCCTGCAGCAGCTTGGAGCCTGCATCGCTGAGCTTCACAAACATGGTGCCAGAGGTGTCATCATCGGTAATTGGAACTTCCACACGAGAGATCATGTCCCCGGTATCCAAACCTTCTGCCATATACATCAAAGTAACTCCCGTTACGGACTCCCCGTTAATAATGGAGCGCTGAATTGGAGCACCACCACGATATTTAGGCAAAAGAGAACCGTGCACATTCACACAGCCTCGTACAGGCATATCCAATACGGCCTTCGGTAAAATCTGCCCAAATGCTGCAGTCACGATCAAATCAGGCTTCCATTCAGCCAATCTGGCCACGGATTCAGGATCACGCAGCTTCACCGGTTGAAATACGGGCAGGCCATGGCGCTCAGCCGCAGCCTTAACAGGCGTTGGCGTGAGCACTTTTTTGCGGCCTTGCGGTTTATCGGGCTGGGTGACTACCCCCACCACGTTATAACCCTCAGCAATGAGCATATCCAGAGAAGGGACAGCAAATTCCGGGGTACCCATAAAAACAATATTCAAATCCATCACTCCTTAATTACGTCGCGGTCCAGTCTGATCGGCTGCAATTTCGTACACTTTCTCAGCGATATCCGTGAAGAGTACGCCATCCAGGTGATCAATCTCGTGCTGGAATGCCCGGGATAACAGACCACTGCCCGTAATAATCAGTTCATTGCCTTCACGGTCCAAGCCTTTAACGGTAACTGTCTCAAAACGGCGAACGTCGCCGTTAATACCCGGAATACTCAGACAGCCTTCCGGCCCAAACTGTTCGCCTTCACTTGCGATGATTTCAGGATTGATCATTTTAATGAGGCCCTGTTCATCCCCGGCATCAATGACAATCAGGCGTTTCAAGATGCCTACTTGAGGGGCTGCAAGACCTACGCCTTCAGCGTCATACATGGTATCTGCCATATCATCCAGCAGTTTTTGTACATTTGGTGTTACTTTTGTAACTTCCTTGGCTCTTTTGTGAAGCACCTCATCTGGTTCTTTAACAATAATACGAATCGACATGTTGTAAGCACCTTCCTAACCCAAATCTCATGTTGGGTATCATTCTTTTGATTATCGTTTGCTTGTTTATAATCTATGTTTATACCGCTTGTTCACATCCACATTTTGCTCTAATCATTTCCCCAATTTTTATCACACGAAGTGTCCATGGAAAACGATGCATCATGCTACATTAACATTTGCGGGTCTACATCCAAACTAATGAGCAGTTTTTGCGCCTGAACATCATCGTCCATGCGCCGAGCTGTCTCTAGGGCGATTCCGATAGCGTCTACATCCCCCCGCCATTTTATCATACATTGGAATCGGTATCTATTCTTGATCCGGGGAATGGGCGAGGCTACAGGCCCTAGCACGTCGAAGGCATCGTTGCTGAAACGGTCGAGGCTTCCCAGCCAGCCTGCTGCATTGGCACGTTCTTTCAACAGACGTGTGTAATTTTCGGCAAGCCGGATCAGTACAGGCAATTGCTCATGCGAAAAGGTCACCAGAATCAGGCGGCAATACGGCGGGTATTGCAGATTGCGGCGATGAAGCAGTTCCTCACGTACAAAAGAAACATAATCATGCTGGCTTGCATGTCCAATGGAATAGTGCTCCGGTGTATAGGACTGCACAAATACCTCACCAGGCAATTGATGACGCCCTGCACGGCCCGCTACCTGGGTCAACAGCTGGAAGGTCTTCTCGGCAGCCCGGAAATCGGGCAGGTTCAGTGCCGAGTCTGCCGTGATGACACCAACCAGGGTGACATCCGGAAAATCCAATCCTTTGGCAACCATCTGGGTACCAAGCAGCACGTCCGCTTTTTTCTCCCGGAACTGCTTCAGAAGTTTCTCATGCGACCCCTTCTCCGTCGTTGTGTCCACATCCATGCGGATTACACGAATTCCCGGGAACAACTTGGCCAATTCTTCCTCCACTCGCTGCGTACCTGTACCAAAGTAACGGATATGTTCACTGCCACATTCAGGGCATACCTCGGGAGCTGCTTCCGCATACCCGCAATAGTGACAACGAAGATTGTTTGAACGCTGGTGATACGTCAGTGAAATATCACACTCGGGACAGCCGGCCACATAACCGCAGCTGCGGCACATGACAAAAGTGGAATAGCCTCGGCGGTTCAACAGCAAAACTGTCTGCTCCCCGCGCTCCAACCGTTCCTCCAGTCCCTTGTGCAGAGCCCGACTGAACATCGAACGGTTGCCATCCTTCAACTCTTCCCGCATATCAATGATTCGCACATCCGGCAGATTGTTGCCAAGCGCCCGAGTAGGCATTTCCAGCAGCAGCGGGGCAAAATCATCATTGCTCTGCGAACGTGCGGCATAATAACTTTCCAGCGAAGGCGTCGCGGAGCCCAGGACCACAACAGCCTGATGCTGCTGTGCTCTTTTTACAGCTACATCACGGGCATGGTATTTCGGAGTTTCTTCCTGTTTGTAAGAAGTCTCATGTTCCTCATCCATAATAATTAGACCCAGTCGGTCAAATGGAGCAAAGACAGCAGAACGCGCGCCAATGGCAACCTTTACTTGGCCTTCCCGGATTTTGCGCCATTCATCATAACGCTCTCCACCCGAAAGACGGCTGTGCATAACGGCAACCTGGTCTCCAAATCGCCCTTTAAACCGCTCAACCATTTGTGGCGTGAGGGCAATCTCAGGCACAAGTACAATCGCCTGCCGATCCTGCTCAATACATTGCTGGATCGTCTGCAGATATACTTCGGTCTTACCGCTGCCTGTTACACCATGTAACAAAAAGACGCCATGGCGCCTTTCCTGTAATCGGCCATTAATTTTATCGTACACGTTCTGCTGCTCTGCAGTAAGAGCAAGCGGTTCAGTGGCGCGAAACTTCCTGCCTTGATAAGGGTCACGAAAGACTTCCACGTCTTCCGTTACAAGCAGCCCTTTCTCCTCAAGCCCTTTGACGGTAGCCGCAGACACTTGAAGCGTGGCCAGCAATTCTTTCATCGGCATCGGCAGCAGCTCTTTCATTTCAAGCAGAAAAGCAAGAACCTCCTTCTGCCGCTGTGCCTTCGCCGGGAAAGATGCAAGTGCCTCCTCCGCCGCAGCCGCATCTACCGCCAAATCCACTGCCTTCATCGTTTTTTTGTTCAGCTTGTCCTTGATTGCCTGACTCTCCAGCAATACACCGCTAAGCAGAAGCTTTTTGATCAACGCTGCATGATTGGGGTATTTACGGCTCAATTGCTGCAAAGGCACCTGCCCTCGACTTTTAACAAAACGTATAATGTCCTGCTGCACCTTCTCCGAGGTGGACTCCTCTCCCCACACGAAGAGGACATCTTCATCCGATGGTGCTCCGGTATGCTGTCCATCCAGTGCATCCCCAATGGAGATATATCGTTCCGCTTTACCTTTCAGTGCAGTCGGCACCATGACCTGCAGCGACAAAATGCGGTTGCTGGCATATCGTTCACTCATCCACTCGGCGAGCTGCACCAAATCTTCTGACAAGGGGGGAACGATGTCCAACAGTTCCTGAATGGGCTTCAACTTGAAGGATTCTGTTCCGGTACGGGGTACAAGATCAACCACAAATCCCTGCACAGTTCGATGTCCAAATGGCACACCTACCCGACTGCCAATCTCAATCCAATCACGCATCGATTCCGGCACCAGATAATCAAAGGGCCGATCGGTCTGTTTCACCGGAACATCGACAATAACCTTGGCGATCTCCATATTTAATTCCTCCCGGCAATGCGCTCCGCCGCAATCGCAAGCAATCGGTAAGCTATGTCCTCCTTAGACATCACCTGAAGCTCTTCCACCAACCCTTCACGGTCGTAAATATGAACCGCATTGGTATCTGCTCCAAATCCGATACCCGGCCGGGCAACGTCATTGGCTACGATCAGATCACAGTTTTTCCGCTCCAGCTTCTCCCTTGCGTACATCTCTACAGAATGGGTTTCTGCGGCAAAACCAATTAGAAATTGATGACTCTTTTGCTTCCCTAGTGTTTCAAGAATATCTATATTTTTAACAAGCTCCAGCGATAGCGTATCGCCTTTCTTTTTGATTTTCTCCTCATGTACTTCCTTGGGACGGTAATCGGCAACTGCCGCAGCCTTAACGACGATATCAGCATGATCCCAGTGGCTCATGACCGCTTCGTACATATCCTGGGCAGACTGCACCCGTATCACTTCCATATTTGTTGGCGGCTGAACTTGTGTACTGCCCATAACGAGCGTAACCTCTGCCCCCAAATCACGTGCTGCTGCAGCGATGGCAAATCCCATTTTGCCGGAAGAGTCATTGGTAATATATCTGACAGGATCAATACGCTCAATCGTACCACCCGCCGTCACGACCACTTTTTTGCCTTTTAACAAGGCGGACTGTTGTTTCAAGTCTGGTTTGGCTGACTGCTGATCTTCAAAAAAACGTTCAACCACCTCGACAATCGTCTCCGGCTCTTCCAGTCGCCCTTTACCCACGTATCCACATGCAAGCTGTCCTTCACTTGGTTCAATCATCAGTGTTCCTCGCTCGAAAAGCAGACGCATATTGTGCTGGACAGCAGGATGATCATACATATGAACATTCATGGCAGGTGCGATCATTACCGGGGCAGTCGTTGCCAGCAGTGTGGTGGAGAGCATGTCATCGGCCATGCCATGTGCCATTTTGGCAATAACGTTGGCTGTTGCCGGGGCAACCAGAACCAGATCGGCCATATCGGCCAAATGAATATGTGATACAACTGATGGCTCATGCTCATCAAATGTATCACTGTAGACTACATTTCGGGTCAACGTTTGCAGCGTTAATTCGGTAATAAACTGTTTGGCAGAGTCCGTCATAATGACGTGTACATCCGCCCCTTTTTGCACCAGTCTACTGCATAATGTAGCCGCCTTGTATGCGGCTATGCCGCCAGTCACGCCAAGTACGATTTTTTTACCGTTCAACATGGTTATTTCCCCCGATATATACGACGTATAAACGATGAATAGAGAAAAAAATAACAACCTCGCGGTTGTCAAATAAGTCCGGCTTGCGCCGTATGCAGTTGAAGAGCAGCCGCAGGCGGCTTACTCTTCTTCCTCTTCGTCCTGTCCTTTGATGACAACGAGATGATCACCATAAATTTCTTCGAGTGCAACGCCAACCTGTTTATGGGATCTCGCATTTCTCAGATCCGTTTTCTCGCCTTCACGAAGCTGTCTGGCCCGGCGGGAAGCAGCAACAACAAGAGAATACTTGCTGTCGACTTTGTTCATCATTTCATCAATAGAAGGATACAGCATGTTTACAAAACACCTCTTTGCATTAGTATAATCCCTTTGACCCGCCTTACAGAATGCAACAATTCAGTCGTTCACATGAACCGAACTTCATCTGACCATCTATAGATATATGTCAGCAGTTCTCCGAATAATTGCATCCTGCGGCCGTCAAAAAAATTATTTATTGATCTTACAATGTTCGGCGATAATAATGCTTTCTATTCGTTTGCACGCCAAATCAATCTCGTCATTAACGACAGCGTAATCGTACTGCTCCAGCAGACTAATCTCATCCACGGCTACGGACATCCGGTGATCAATTGTTGCCTGACTCTCCGTACCGCGTCCCTGGATGCGATCTTTGAGCTCGTCCAATGAAGGAGGCAGCAGAAATACAAAAATCCCTTCCGGGAACTTCTCTTTCACTTTTAACGCGCCTTGAACTTCAATCTCAAGAATGATGTCGCGGCCTTCGTTAATGGTTTTCTCGACAAAGTCACGTGGTGTTCCGTAATAGTTACCTACATATTCTGCATGCTCCAGCAGCTGGTCTTCAGCAATCATGTTCAGGAATTCTTCATGACTTCTGAAGAAATAGTTCACACCATGCTCTTCACCCAGACGAGGCTGGCGAGTCGTTGCAGACACAGAATAGATCAACTCCGGTACACGTTTGCGCAAAGCGCTGCATACTGTACCCTTCCCGACCCCAGATGGGCCGGACAACACTATCAGTAATCCTTTAGACATATTACACTCCATTTTATTCGTCGTTGTCATCATCTTTCGAAGAAAGACGATGGGCGACCGTCTCAGGCTGAACCGCCGACAGAATGACATGATCGCTATCCGTAATAATCACGGCACGAGTACGTCTTCCGTACGTTGCGTCTATCAGCATATGACGATCTCTTGCCTCTTGTATAATTCTCTTGATCGGCGCCGATTCCGGACTTACGATGGATATAATCCGGTTCGCCGATACGATGTTACCGAATCCAATGTTGATGAGTTTGATTGCCATAATCAGGTTCTTCCCCCTATACATGCGACTCTCTTGCCGAAATATGGCCGTTCATTCGATATTCGCCGCCTGCTCGCGAATTTTCTCCAGCTCCGCCTTCATCTCGACAACACGGTTCACCAGAGCCAAATGGTTGGCTTTTGATCCAATCGTATTGACTTCCCGATTCATCTCTTGAATAAGAAAGTCCAACTTGCGGCCTACCGGCTCTTCACTCTTCAGCAGTTCCCTGCTCTGTCCGAAGTGGCTGAGTAGACGCGTAAGTTCCTCCTCTATGTTAGAACGATCGGCAAACACAGCAATTTCCATACCCAATTTATGCTCGTCAAAAGGGAAAGAGCCTTCCTCCTGCATTTCCGTAAGCCTTTGTCTTAACTTGTTGCGGTAATCTGATACCACAGTAGGTGCAAGAGTAAGCATCTCGGTATGCAGCGACTCCAAACGACTAATCCGCCGTTCCAGATCACTGGCCAGATGAAGACCCTCACGCGCGCGCATTTGCTCCAGACTGGACAAGGCCTCTTCCAAGCTCTGCTGCAGCACACGCTCCCATTCGTCCTTCTCTTCCTCCGGAATTGAACTCGTTCCATCGGAATGAACCATGACATCCGGCAATGAAAGCATGTCCATAATGCTCGGTTTGCCCTGCATCCCAAAGCGGGATTCCAGCTGTTCTGCTGCCTGCAGATAGGCTCTGACTGCCTGCTCATTAAGCACGGCAGGAAGAGCCTGATCTTCATCTTTTTCTTTCATTACATAAACATCAATCCGCCCGCGCTTCAGCCGGCTCTGTACTCTTTTCCTCAATCCGTCTTCATAACATGTCCATTCTTTCGGCATGCGCATCATCACTTCACAGTAACGATGATTGACGGATTTAATCTCCAATTGTACCTTGTAGCCTCCAAAATGAAAGGCGGATTGACCGTATCCGGTCATACTGAATGACATCGGCATCACATCCGTTACACTATTGTAATTGATTATTAGGGTTGAAACAAGTAGGACATTGGTGCTCGGACTTCTCCCATACATATTGGGTCAGCTCGGCAGTCATGCCGTAGAACATAAACGGAGTCATCAGATAGATCCCTTTGAAATGGTCTGTTGCCACATCCAATAGCTCTTTGGCAATCTTTACGCCCATAGCCCGTCCTTCTTCTCCTTCGAGACCAGCCATGCGAGAACGAACTTCATCCGACAGCTGAATGCCTGGAACTTCGTTGTGCAGGTATTCTGCATTTCGTCCACTTGCCAGCGGCATTACACCAACGAAAATAGGCACTTCCAAATGTTTGGTCGCCTCATGCATGGCTACGATCAATTGCGGGTCATAGACAGGCTGCGTCATAATGTAATCGGCACCGGAGGCAATCTTTTTCTCCAGTCTCTGAACCGCCTTATCCAGATGTTTCACATTCGGGTTAAACGCTGCTCCGATGACAAAACCAGCCTTCTGTTTAAGCGGTTTACCGGAGAAAGCTACACCGTCGTTCAATTGCTTGATCATACGTATAATTTCAAATGAAGTCAGATCGTATACGGAGCTGGATCCAGGAAGATCACCGAAACGCGCTGGATCACCTGTAACCGCAAGCACGTGGTTGATACCGAGAGCGTCAAAACCCATCATGTGTGACTGGGTCCCAATCAGATTTCGGTCACGGCAAGCAATATGCACAAGCGGACGTAAGCCCGTACGATCCTGAACGAGATGTCCCAGAGCCATATTACTCATGCGGGTTACCGCCAACGAGTTGTCAGCCAGTGTCAGCGCATCCGCACCTGCGGCTTTCAGTGTTTCGGCACCTTTCATGAATTTGGCAATGTCCAGGTCACGAGGCGGGTCGAGTTCAACGATAACCGTGTGGCGCTGTTTGACCAGATCCACAATGGTCGGCTGTCCACCACGGCCGGACCGTTCATCCACATTTTCATGCAGTACGATACGCGGTTTTGCTTCTGTTGGGTCAGGCAGGACAATGGGTGCTGGAGTATATTCGGAAAGAGCCTGTGCAATTGCCCCAATATGATCAGGCGTCGTACCGCAGCATCCACCGATAATACGGGCGCCCAGATCGGCGAATTGCACCGCGGTCTGCCCGAAATATTCCGGTGTGGCACCATAACGGAACTGGCCATCGACATAGTCTGCCGCCCCAGCGTTAGGGTAAACAGACATCGGAACTCCGATTCGCCCGGATACGGTTTCCATGGCACGCATAATTCCGTTTGGACCGGAGCGGCAGTTAAACCCAATCACGTCCGCACCCTGCTCACGCATGATCCGGAACGCTTCCGGCATCGTGTATCCATCCAGCGTATGTCCAATATCCTCAACTGCAAACTGCCCAATCACCGGCAGATCACTCAGCTTGCGAGCCTGCAGCAGGGCGATATCCATCTCTTCGATATCATAGAAGGTTTCAAGCAGAATCCCGTCAACCCCTTCTTCAAACAGGGCAAAAATCTGCTGTTCGTAGAAACGCTTCAGTTCGCTTGTCGATACATTAGTCCGCTTGCCTCCACGAATGGAACCCACGGCCCCTAGAACGTATCCGTTTGAACCAGCGACTTCCTTGGCAATGCGTGCCCCCGCACGATTGACTTCCGTCACCTTCGATTCCAGTCCGAACTTGGATAATTTGTCATAGTTGGCAGAGTAAGTATTTGTCTCAAATATTTCAGTACCCGCCTCCAAATAACGACGATGCACATCTGCTACCACTTCAGGTGAGACCAAATTTAATTCTTCATATGAAATTCCAACCGGGAAACCCATTTGGTACAGATATGTTCCCATCGCCCCATCTCCAATGAGAACTCGTTCCTGCAAGACACTCCGCAAATCCGCCTTCATCCCTTTTCCCCCCGCCTAGCTGATCATTTCATACTAATGTAACACAAAAGCCGATCAATAACGTAGAAAAACACAGGATTTCCATGAAATTCAGTCAAAAAAAGAGGCCCGAAGGCCTCTTGGCTCAAACTGTCAACTTATGAGGTGAATCCCTTGAAAACAACCTCTGCCGGTCCGGTCATATACACATGATTGTCAGCTTCGTTCCACTCAATATGCAGGTCTCCGCCTTTGAGGCTAATAACTGCTGTACGATCCGTGTGTCCGTTCAATACTGAAGATACAAGCGTTGCACAAGCTCCGGTCCCACAAGCCAGGGTTGGACCCGCACCGCGTTCCCATACACGCATATCGACGAATCCGCGATCACGTACAGTGGCAAACTCAACATTGATCTTTTTCGGGAACATCGGATGAACTTCCAGCACAGGCCCCCAGGTCGAGAGATCAAAGTTCACTGCATCATCTACATAAATGACAGCGTGGGGATTTCCCATCGAAACTGCCGTGAATTTGAACTCCTGTCCGTTCGCTTCAATCGTATGATCAACCACAGGGTTGGCATCCACTGTTGTCGGAACCTTAAGCCCGTCCAAAATAGGCTCGCCCATATCTACACGAACGGTTGCCACCTTGCCGTCAAGTACATTAAGGGTTACCGGCTGCACACCAGCGCCGATGGTTTCAATGGTGATGTGCTCCGATGTCACATGACCATGGTCATAAACATACTTCGCTACACAGCGAATCGCGTTGCCGCATTGTTCCGCTTCCGAACCATCAGAGTTCATAATGCGCATCTGAAAATCCGCCTTCTCCGAAGGCAGTATATAAACGAGTCCATCCGCACCGATGCCGAAGAAACGGTTGCACCATTTCACAGCAAGCTCTGCTGCATCAGCCGGAAGCTGTTTTTCTCCAAATACAACGATAAAGTCGTTGCCAAGTCCGTGCATTTTTGTAAATTCCATATCCTTGCCCACTCCTTTTGGCAGTCTGCTGCCAAAGCGTTATTCTTGCCTGTTTACACAAAAAAGCTATCCTGCAAAATGTCGAAGGCTTTCGCCCCGAATCATTTTGAGGATAGCATAACGAAAACGATAAGGAAATGCTATTGATTTTATGCCGAAAACTTTGTACTTTTCGGTACGAAGCTTCCAGGACCCATCCGGCGACGGTTACGACGGCCACCCCAGACACTGCCTGCTCCCATCAGGAACGTTGGGATACCTGCGGCCACAATGGAAATGGCCCATTCTCGCATGCCGAGCGGTACGGTTTTGAAGATCGGCTGCAGCGGCTCCACGTACATTACAACCAGCATCAGCACAACGGACGAGATCACCGCAAGAACCAGGTATTTGTTCTGGAGCGGATTCCGGTGGAAAATGGAGCGCGAACTCCGGCAGTCAAATACATGAATAAGCTGAGCCAGAACAAGTGTCGCAAAAGCTACGGACTGTGCTTTGATAAGCTGACCCGGTTGATCCGGAGCTGCTTGAAGGGTAAGCCAGAACGCACCTAATGTACATAATCCGATCAATACACCGCGGCTGATGATTTTCCAGCCCAGTCTCCGGGCAAAAATGTTTTCCTTGGCGCCGCGTGGCTTGTGCTCCATCAGATCTTTCTCCGGCTGATCCACACCCAGTGCCATGGCCGGCAGGCCATCTGTCACGAGGTTCACCCATAGAATCTGGATGGGCACGAGCGGCAGCGGCAGTCCCATCATCATCGCGAAGAACATCGTCAAGATCTCGCCCACGTTGGAAGCAAGCAAGTACCGAATAAACTTCCGAATATTCTCATATATATTACGCCCTTCTTCAATCGCAGCTACAATAGTAGAAAAATTATCATCACTGAGAATTAAGGCTGATGCCTCTTTTGTCACATCCGTACCTGTAATTCCCATCGCAATTCCGATGTCCGCCGCTTTGATCGCTGGTGCGTCGTTGACACCGTCCCCTGTCATCGCTACGACATGGCCTTTGCGCTGCAGGGATTTTACAATCCGGAGCTTGTGCTCAGGTGACACCCGGGAGAAGACATAGATACCTTCCACCTGCTTATCCAGCTCATCATCCGTCAATCCTGCCAGCTGCTGCCCGCTTAACGAACCTCCGCCCCGCGGAAGAATGCCCAGCTGCTGGGCTATCGCCTCTGCAGTAGTCCCGTGGTCACCCGTAATCATGACCGTACGGATACCCGCTCTGCGGCAAGTTGCAATCGCATCTCTGACTTCTCTCCGAGGTGGATCAATCATGCCTGCAAGTCCAACGAACACAAGCTGATTTTCGGCAGCATGTTCATCATCTACTTTTTCCTCAGGGCGTACTTCACGATAAGCCATCCCCAAGACACGCAGGGCTGCTCCGGCCATCTTCTCGTTTGCAGCCATCACTTTCTGTCTCAACGTTCCGGTAAAGGGTACAACTTTGCCTTCCCATAAAATATAGCTGCATTGTCCAATCAACACATCAGGGGCACCCTTGGTGTAAACCATGCGGCCTCCCTGATGCTGGATGAGGACAGACATTCGTTTGCGGTCCGAATCGAACGGGAACTCCTGTTGACGAGCATATAGCTCTTTGAGGCCGGCAGGAGTAAGGCCCATTTTGGAAGCCAGAGTGACGAGCGCTCCTTCGGTTGGATCGCCTTTCAGCTCCCATACCACGCCATCCTCCTTGATTGCCTCCTTCTTGCCATCCTTACCCTTTTTCTTATTCCGCTCTTCCGAGAAACTTTCCACAATACTCGCATTGTTACATAACGCACTAATCTGAAGCAGTCTTCGCAGTGTCTGGTCACTCTTCAGCTCCACCGTCCTGCCGTCTTCCAGCATCTGTCCTTCCGGTGCATACCCGTCCCCGGTGACTTGGATACTCCGACCTTCCAGCCACACATCGGTCACTGTCATCTTGTTCTGGGTTAATGTCCCCGTCTTGTCCGAGCAGATCACGGAGGCACAGCCAAGTGTCTCGACAGAAGGCAATTTTCGTACAATGGCTTTGCGCTTAATCATTCGCTGCACACCCAGCGCAAGTGCAATCGTGACGATCGCCGGCAAACCTTCAGGTATGGCAGCTACCGCCAGACTGACGCCAGCAAGGAACATCCCAATTGCCGGTTGTCCATGCAAAATACCAGCCACAACGACCATCACGGTAAGCCCCAGTGCAACAAAAATAAGTATTTTGCCCAATTGCTCCAAACGATGCTGAAGCGGTGTTTCCTGTTCCTCGGTATTTTGGATAAGATCGGCAATTTTACCCATCTCGGTATCCATGCCTGTCCGAATGACAACGCCCTTGGCCGTCCCGCGGGTAACCATGGTGCCCATAAATCCAATGTTTTTCTGATCTCCGAGTGGTACGGCATCGTCTGCAATGGGGTTGCAGTGCTTGCTTACCGGGACCGATTCTCCAGTGAGTGCCGATTCCTCCACATCCAGACTGTTCGTTTCCAGCCATCTTACATCCGCCGGGATGCGATCTCCACTCTCGACAAGGATGATATCCCCAGGCACCAGCTGTTTGGCAGCAAGCTGCACTTCCTGACCGGCCCGAAGAACTTTGGCAAGAGGTGCGGACAGCTGTTTCAATGCGCGGAGAGAACGCTCAGCCCGAAATTCCTGTACGAAGCCCAGAATGGCATTTAACACAATAATCGCCACAATAGTAACGGCATCCAAATATTCTCCAAGCAATCCGGAGACCAGTGTCGCCCCCATCAAAACGAGCACCATAAAGTCCTTAAATTGGTTAAGCAGCAGTGTAATTGGGGATATACGTTTTCCTTCACTCAGCTCATTTGAACCGGCGACCTTCCTCTTCTGCGCAACAGCTTCATCTGTCAATCCTTCCTCCAGACTGACGTCAAGCGTGCTGCGAAGCTCTTCTACGCTTAGTTGATGCCACTTGGTCTGTTCCATGCTTCAAGGTTCCCCTCCCAGTCTATATTTCCTGTAAAAGACGCTGATACAGCTGCTCGTGATCGCTAACAGGCAGCTGTATGTCACGCCGGACAAACTACCTGCTCTATATGTATTCGGACAGGACCCCAATTAGCACCCGGATGGTGAATCCTTTCCCTGATGGACAGAATAGGCTAAAATAAAAGTCTGCGGTCATAACGCAGTAGAAGCCGAGTTACCTTATGCACGAAGGCAAGTGACGAACGAACAGCAACCGGTTCTGATTTTTACATATTCCAGTTGTGTGTTTCAGTTATAGATAGAGAGGAAGTTGAAAAATATGGCATTGGACGGCATTGTTACACGAGCCATCGTACACGAACTGCAGGGCTGCAAAGGCGGCCGCATTAGCAAGATTCATCAGCCAAACGGCCATGATGTCGTACTGACCCTTCGTGCACAACGCGGGAACAGCAAATTGCTGATATCGGCCAGTCCGACGTATCCCCGTGTGCATTTTACGGAGAAGACATTCTTAAACCCTACAGAAGCACCGATGTTCTGCATGCTGCTGCGCAAGCACTGCGAAGGAGCCATTATAGAGGAGATTCGTCAGATCGGCATGGAACGGATCATCCACATCGACGTTCGTCAACGCGACGAACTCGGTGACGTATCCGTAAAACGAATCATCATTGAGCTCATGGGGCGTCACAGCAATATCGTATTGCTCGACCCGGTCACAGGAACGATTCTGGACGGTATACATCACGTTACCCCTTCCATCAGTAGCTACCGGGTCATCATGCCTGGCTTTTCGTATACAGCTCCGCCAGAACAGCACAAAGTCAATCCGCTGGAAGTGAACAGCGCTGAATTCATCAAGGGTTACTCTGAAACGGTAGAAGAGGCTGCCCGCTGGCTTGTGAACTCATTCAGTGGCCTGAGTCCGCTGATCGCAGGAGAGATTGCTGCTCGTGCATCCGATACAGACAATGGAGATGCATCAGCGGAGGCGAACGCCCTCTGGAATGCCTTTGATTCTGTAATGGGACCTGTGAGAGACAATAACTACACCCCTATCACAGGACTGAATGCCAAAGGGAAAATGATCTTCTCTGCTGTCCGTCTTCAAAGTATTCAGGATGCGGAGAAGACCTATGACACGATGAGCAAATGCATGGAGGATTATTTCGGGGATAAAGCCGAGCGGGATACGGTAAAACAAAAGGTAAGTGATCTGCTGCGTTTTCTGCAAAATGAACGAAGCAAAAATGTCAAAAAACTCGACAACCTGAACAAGGATCTGCTCGAAGCCGATGACGCGGAAAAATACAGATTATGGGGCGAATTGTTATTTGCTTCCCTTCACCAGATTAGCAAGGGAGACAAAAGCGTGGAGCTTGTAAACTTCTATGATGAAGATCAGGCAACCATTACCATCGCACTGGATCCCCTGCTTACACCATCGGACAATGCGCAGCGTTACTTCAAGCGGTACAATAAATATAAGAACAGTCTGGCGGTCATTCATGAGCAGCTCGGCAAAACCAAGGACGAGATCGTCTACCTGGACAACCTGCTGCAGCAGCTGTCCATCGCTTCCATGAACGATATTGAGGAGATCCGTGAAGAACTGGTTCAGCAGGGATATCTTCGCGACCGCAACAAAAAAGGCAAGAAGAAAAAGAAAAACGACCGTCCAACCGTACATCAGTTTACCTCGACTGAGGGAATTGATATTCTGGTGGGCAAAAACAACTTGCAAAATGAATATGTCACTAACCGTCTGGCGTCGGCCAATGATACATGGCTGCATACCAAAGACATCCCCGGTTCACACGTTGTCATTCGCAGCACGGACTTCGGGGAAGCTACGCTGGAGGAAGCAGCACAGCTCGCAGCTTATTTCAGTCAGGCCAAGGAATCAAGCAGTGTTCCTGTGGACTATACCTTTATTCGTCACGTACGGAAACCAAGCGGGGCCAAGCCCGGTTTCGTCATCTACGATCATCAAAAAACACTGTTTGTGACACCCAATGAAGAGTTAGTCAAAAGCTTGCCATCCACCATCAAAAACGGATAGGCTGCAGGTGCCACCACAAACAAAATGACACAAAAAGGCCCAGAACAGAGAATATCGTGTTCTGGGCCTTTTCAATTTGGGTTATAATTGGCGGTTTGCTGCTGTCCGCAATTGTTCAAGCACATCCAATGCTACCGTTTTGCTCCCCAAATCCCCGTGAAAAACAACTCCCTGTCTCACACCGTGGTAATCTGAGCCGCCTGTCACAATTAAATCGAATTCACGTGCCAATGCGGCATACCTGTGTTCCTCTTCAGGGCCATGGTCGGAATGAAATACTTCAATTCCGTCTGGACGGAACTGCTCAATGATCCGGCGAACCAGTTCATCATCTCCATAGAGACCCGGATGTGCAATAACTGCGGCTCCCCCTGCCTCTCTAATCCACTGACAGGCATCTTCGGGAGCGACACGTGGTACCGTTACGAAGCCCGGCTTACCTTCGGCCAGATATCGATCAAAGGCATCCCTCATATCGACAGCATAGCCTTTGCTGACCAGGACATCGGCCATGTGCGGTCTCCCAATGCTCTCATCCGGCTCAAGAGGACGTCCCAGCCCCTCAATAACTTCCTCCCAGCTGATATCAAGACCAAGCTCCTGCAGTTTGGCAATAATGCGATGATTTCGTTCCTCACGTGCATCACGAAGTCCGTGCAGCCGCTCCAGGAAGAGTTCATCCTTTATATTCATATAATAACCCAGCACATGGATGTCTTTGCCTCCTGCGCGGGTACTGATCTCAACGCCGGCTACAACCTCGATACCACATTCCTGGCCTGTCTGCTGTGCCTCTGCCACACCTGCTACCGTATCATGATCCGTAATTGCAACGGCTGACAGTCCCTTTTGTTTGGCCAGCCTTACATTTTCGGCAGGTGACTGCATGCCGTCCGAAGCCTGACTATGCGTATGGAGATCACAGCGTCCGTTAGGTTGATCCATTAACAACATCTCCTTGCTACATGGTTGTGTTCACGATTATTTACTTCCTTTATCCATCATTTCTTCCGCTCCAGTGTGCTCCTGCTGTCTCAGGTAGTTCAAGAATGCTACTGCGGATAGAGGGAGCAGGGATGACTTCAAATGAATGGCATAGAATTGTCGTTTGAATGCAAGTCCGCGGATCTCAACAATATGCACGAGACCAAGTGCTAATTCATGCTGAACGGATGAAGGAGACAGCATGGTAATACCCACTCCAGCTTCAACCGCCGATTTCACTGCACCCGTACTTCCAAGCTCCATCACAACATTCATGTCCTGCGGGTCAATGTTTTTCTTTTGCAGTTGGTCTTCCATGACCTGTCTTGTACCGGAGCCCTTCTCCCGCAGTACAAACGGATAAGCCATAACCTCTTCCAGCTCCACTTCCCCGCGATCGGCGAGCGCGTGACCTGCCGGAACAATCAGCTTCAATTCGTCCTGCATTACCGGTTCTACAATCATGTCCGGATGATGGATTGGGGCTTCAATCAGGCCAAAGTTCAACTGGTGTTTCAAAATATCGTCCATAATTTGCGTTGTATTCATCACTTTCATTACGATCGAGATATCGGGATATTGCCTTGCAAAGGGACCAAGCATCCTCGGTAAAACATATTCGCCAATGGTCAAACTGGCACCGAGCTGTAATCTTCCCTGAAGCATCTGCGTGAAGGCCGACATGGCTTCATCGGTCTGCCTGACCAGTTCCACGCTCCGCTTGGCATGGGGCAGCAGGGTTCGTCCGGCTTCGGATAATTCTATCTTCTTGGTTGAACGATGCAGGAGCTTGGTGCCAAAGTAGTCTTCCAGTGATTGAATCTGCATCGTCACCGCAGGTTGGGTCATATGTAAGGCTTGCGCAGCTGCTGAAAAACTCCCCTTTTCTGCCACTGTGTAAAAAATATGCAACTGATGAAAATTCATATCTTCGCCCCTCTTCTGTACGCTTACCTCATTGTAGCCGATTTCTTGAATTCCAACAAAAAAAGCATGCAGCTTGTCTGCATGCGATGTAGCTTGAATATATCATGGCTAAAAATCTTAAATGTTTCTTCTGAATTACCTGTGCTTCCGACTGTTCTTCACCAGAGTCATTCGTCTGGAATGCCTCAACCAGGAATAATATGATTTCAGGTCACGAAGCTCAATGGTCTCTGACATTCGCCCCAAAAAGGTAACTACAATCATCTTGTGAAGAGGATTGCCGGCGATGTCATATTCACCTTCAAGCTCGGAAAATTCCGCAACCACTACCACATCCTCGTCGATGAGGTAGACGTCCTGCTCATTACGGTAGTATGGCGTAATACGGTCCTGCTTCAGACACTCCCATAACCAAGCCGCAATATGGTCATCATCATTACGCGTGGGCTCAATACGGTCTGCATACCGCATTTTGGCATGATGGGTAATGACGATGTCAGCCACTTTTTTGTCTCCAAGAGCTACGAAAAACGGCTCGTAGGTGCTCCAACGTTGCATCACCTTATCACGCATGGGAATCACTCTCCACCAGATAGGACTTTCTATCTATTTATTACCAAATATATTACAACATAAGTCCCGCAAGCTCAAGGCGTAAGTTCAGATTTTTTCACAAAATCCGTTTTGTGCCTAATTCTTTATAAAAGTAAGCAAAAACCTATGATAACCAATAAACCTTCTCTCTATATTAATCTCTTTTTAAAAGAAAAGGAACCCGCGATATGGCGGATTCCGCATAAGGTACTCAGTTTCTCACACCTATAACACATGTCTTCCTGCGCCGAGCTCGTCATCCATCGTTCTCAGCAGCTCATGTGACGTATCACATTTGTATTCCCAGAACATCAATCCCGCGAGATCCTGTTCCAGGATATATCGGCATTTGGCCGTTACTGATTCCGGATCGTCGTATGAGATGAGCGTGTTGCCATTAAACAAATAAGGTGCCTTTGCTTCATCATCCCAATAACGGATATATCCGTTAAGGTCAATATACTTCTCGCTTAACTCCGTATATTCCGGACCGTAGCCTCCGGTCGTCTCAGCCACCTGATGCAATCCGTTGTTACGGTCAGGCACACCCTTCCACATTCGGGAGTAAAATGCTGCACCAATGACGATTTTATTTCGGGGTACACCCGCCTTTAGAAACATGCGTACGGACGCATCGGTGCTAATTCGGTATAAATCACCTGTCGCCGTGTAGAGGTTGGTATGGTGTCCAGTCAGCACCTGAAAACCTCCACGCATGTCATATGTCATCAGCTGCACATAATCAAGATACTGCTGTACCTGATCCATTTCCGTGCCGTCAATGTAGTACTGGTCAGCACCGGCTGCAATGGTAAGCATGTAATACCTGTCATCTTGCTCGCCTTGCTTCGTCAGAGCAGTCCTCATCGTTTTTAACAAAAGTGTAAAGTTAACTCTGTCCTCGGCAGAGGCAGCAATACCCGCCTCCCCATAGCACGGGTATTCCCAATCCAGATCAATCCCGTCCAGGCCATAGGTAATTACTGCCATAACAGCTGATTCTGCGAGCTTCTGTCTTCCTTGCTCGGTTGCAGCTGCCTCCGAGAATCCGCCTGCACTCCAGCCTCCCACAGACAAAATTAATCTCAAATCCGGGAAAGCTTTCTTGATGATTGGAATCCGGTCCATATGCTGCAGATGGCTGGTCTGAATGATACCTTCCTGTATATGAGCAAAAGCGATATTGATATGCGTCATTCTGCTCAGCTCTGCCTCCGGTACATGATTCAAATCACGATGTCCGACGTATCCAATAATCCATTTGGGGTTCATAGGCTGCCTCCATCATGTTGGAATGGTTCACTGCGTTGTCCGACCAGCTGCGCACTTACCTGAATGGCTTCCTTCACGGCACCAATCCGATATCCGGATGAGACATAACGAATCTGATAAGCCTTATCCAGAACAACCAGATGGGGGTATCCTGACTCTGTCGCTCCAGAGCTACGGAACACCTCGGGCAGTGAGGCAGGTGCTGCCTCGCCTAACCGGACTTGTGACGGCAGCATCTCAAGCTGCTCCGTCTTCAAAGATTTCCCTGTACCAGCAGAGCCAGTAATTAAAACAACCGATATATTTCGTTCCACCAGCTCTTGCTTCAGATCAGCAAGTTCCTTCAGCAAGTGCATGGTCGGCTCCCGGTCAGGTTCAATCCAGGAAAGAAGTATGCCTGCGGCCGTTCCACTTACGCTACGCTCGAGTGTAGTTACGTTCTCGTCCTGCCACCGCAGTTCTGCGTACTTATCCACCGTTCCAAGGACAGGAATTTCTTCATCGGCGCTGCGGAAGGTTACGGCAACACAAGACTCTTCCCCTTCCTTTAAATCAAAATAAGTGAATCGAGCTCTTACCGTGCCGTTTTTCAAACGTACGCCTGTCGTCATGCGATAAGCCCCCTCCTCTGCTGGCAGAGGCTCGTCAAACAGCTTTGTCTCTTTATAAGGAAAATGCAAGGTCACGTATTTCCCCTGAACAAGACGCGCAATGGAAATATTCTCATAGTAGGAAGCCTCCGGCATGTTTCCTCCTGACTCGTTTTGCACAAGACGAATACTTCCCATTCGCTGCTTCCCCTTTTCTTTATTGACAAGATCCGCGAAGATCCAGGACCCTTTCTGCCAATACTGCGGCTTGCGTTCGCTTGGATGCAAACGGGATGGAATGCCAAGGCTGCGACAGAGGGCAACAAACAGGATAGCCAGCGATTCTTCGTCCCCGGCCATGATCCGATAGGTTCCTGCCGCTGTACCCTTTCCTTTCAGATTGGGCAGATCCTCCCAATGAATGAACTTTTCCTTGAGTGCCTCAGCAAGAAGTGAAGGCTCTCTCACTATTGCGTCCCTCTCATCTGAAGCAAACGCGGCTTGGAATTGTTTCCTGTACGGCCCAAGCATTTCAAAAGCAACGCGCGGACATAACAAATAGGGAATAAACAAGGTATCCGGGAGCATACCACGCAGCGGAAGCGAATAAGCTAAATGCTCATGCAGGACTGGACGGAACGTATCAATCAAATCTTTACTATTCAGCGACTCCAGCAGCAATAACGGCCATTGCCCGTGTTCAGGAGAGCTTTCCCTGAGAAACGCGGCTATTTCATGTCCATTCCCGCGCGCCTTTTGCATGACGTCCCATACCCTCGCCTCCGGAAGGCTTAGCTCACGAGATAGATCGATGCTCTCCTTATCGGTTACAAAGGTGGCTTCAAACGCAGTCCGGATATCCGTCCCTTCAGACAAACGCTGCTTATGGAGTGACTCCGCTTCCCCTGTCAACGCCGGGAGTTCCTCTCCCTCCGTCTCAGGCGGAGGAACCATATCGAAATCAATCACTCCGCTCTCCTGCTCAGGTTGATTTTGCAGATCCAGCACTAGTTCCAAACGGTCTGTTTGGTCAATCGTGATCTTATGCTCTAGCCACCGTCCCTGATATACCGCCCGGACGAGCAGATCTCCATACCCCGTTTTGAAGACCACTTCTCCGTCTTCATTCGTTAATAACTCCGCAATCGGATAGAATTCGGCCATGTTATACAGCTCAAATCGCACGGCAGCACCCTCCACTGCAACTCCGGCCAGATCCTTGACCGCTACAGTCAGCTCCTTCGTTGGAGCGTAATTCTCCAGAAGATTCAGCTCGGTGTACCATTCGGTTGCCAATGTCACATCCTCTTGACCATGATAGGCGCCAAGCACTCTTGTATTCATCAGCATCGACCGACGGGCAGGAGGCGTAAACCATCCCTGATTCAGCCTGGCTTCCGGTTCACAGGCGCCGATATAATGCCAGGTTCCGTCAGCCCATGCTTCCACCCAGGCATGATTGTCATCACAATGCGCCCAGCGAGGCGTGTATACCTGACGAGCAGGGATCCCGATACTTCGCAGTGCGGTCACTGCCAGTGTTGATTCTTCCCCGCAGCGCCCCCTTGCACTCCGAATCATGGTGAGCGGCGAAACCGTCCTAAGGTCGCTGCCGGTATAGACTGCCTTTTCATGGCACCAGTAGTTGGTTTCCAGAATCGCTTCTGACATCGTGAGCGACATGATGCGATCGGCCAGTTCAGCATAGAAGATCGCTCTGCAATCCTCGATATTCTCCGTATTCACCCTGCATGGAAGCACAAAGTGAAGGAACAAATCATCCGGTACCCGTTGCCCCCACGGAACCTCACGCCGCATTCGCAGAGTTGATCTTACGTGGCTTAGAAACAGTGCGCCCGGAACATCTGCCAGATCCTGAAGCGGACTGTATGCATACACAAACTTGAGCGCCCACTCTTCTTCTACGGACAGCGGCTCCCTAAATACCGAAAAGATCTCGTCAGCCTGTGCCTGGACAAGCCTCCTTTTGATACGGAGTTTATCTTCAATAGATTTCATTTCTTCGGGGGTAAGCGAAAACGCCGACGTTTGTACACTCATTTGGTATCCCTCTCTTCCCACAGGTTCCCGTCTTCGCGAATGATCCACCTTCCGCCCCTATCCGCAGTCGCAGCTGAAATCTGAAATAGGCTTGGAGCAGCGTAGATTTCGGGATAAACTTCCACTTCAGAAGTCCAGCCGAGCAATGACATATCTTGCGTAAACGTCCCATTCTTTTCTCTGTAATTACGCTGCAGATAATATAGCTTTCTTAGCTCCCATTTGATCCGTTCATCCTGTGGAAGCACAAAATCGTCTTGAGTATGCTCACCCGCAAACACAACATAACCCCACAGTTCGGGATAATGCATGTTCACCAGTCCCATCGGCGACCAGACCCAGTTGTCCTCAGGATATGGCTTACTGGTTCCGGGATCCATTACTTTGCGGTAATTTCCATCGATCACTTCAGTCTGCCACTCTACCCGTGAGAAATTGACTCTCCAAAATTCACCCGACAGGGGTGCCCGCTTTTCCTTGGCGCATTCTTTAAGACTGGTCCACGGGATCGCAACCTCAACAGACCATTTCCGGTTAATCGCTTCCGGACGATTCAGCTCGCCGTCAATATACACGGCTGTCTTCAATCCTTTCATATCCCAGCTGTCCAGCGGTGGCCCTCCGTCCCGGTATGGCTTGATGAGGAGCAGGTCCCATACCGTATTTAGCGCATTGATCTCGAATTCGTAATACCCGTGGCTGTCCCCGTCAGGATCAATAAAAATTTCAAAATCATTATCATAAAAAATGACAGAATCCCGTTCCGTCAGCGTTGCCCAGATCTGATCTTCCCAAAGCTCGGCACCAAAATAAAAATATTCATCATCCCATAGCATTTTCACCCTTGTATCCTTGGCCGGAGCAGGACGAAGATCCCCTTCAATATCGACGAACTTGTCCGTCCATTCCGCCTGATCCCAAAAAGGCTTATCCAGCCTTCCGTCAAGCTCCAATTCACCTGCTGCACGTTGGCAAATGTAGTGCTTCGGCTGATACGTATCGATATGTGGTATAGGTACGCCACTTAGCATCACGTTGATCCCTCCATTCAGTTATGAGTAACGACTGCCCCGGAGCCGCCATACATGTCTACCTTTTCATCGAACTCCAGCTTCACTACTGTTGTCAGTTCATGGGTGTCTTCACCCGTCAGGTGAATCCAGGTTGTACCCGGAATTTGAAACCACGGAACCCCGCCGTGAATGTCATATGTCAGTTCTTTGCCTGAATGCAGCACGGATACGTTCCTGATCTCGTTGCACAGCCCCTTCACACAAATGCTTTCCTTCGGATCGCCATGTACAAAGAGATAGAGTGTCTTTCCATCTGCCGAGAGCGTGCTTCCATCTCCATAATATCTGCTCATTATTCCGTCTCTTGTCCCGTATACGGCTTCTGCATGCGCTCTAATCCAATCGCCCAGTCCAAGCAGGATCGCTTCCTGCCTCTCATCAATTGTTCCGTCCTCTCGCGGACCAATATCGAGCAGCATGTTGCCACCCATGGAGATGCAGTCGCAGAACATGCGAACGATCTGAGACAGTGATTTGTAATGCTGATCCGTAGGGACGTACCCCCAAGAGGAATTGATCGTTGTACAAAACTCCCACGGCCCATCTGGTCTCGTAATCGGCAGCCCTTGTTCGGGCGTTTTGTAATCCCCATGTCCCTGCAGGCGTGAATTGATGATGAGATCTGGCTGCATTGATTTCAGATAACGCTTGAATTCCGGCAGGTTCCACTGCTTCTCGCTTCGTTCCCAATCCCCGTCAAACCACAGCAGGTCAACCTTGCCAAATCCGGTGAGTAATTCTTTCAATTGATGGTTGTTAAACTCCAAAAACTTCTGCCATTTGGTTTCATCCTGAATCCCATCCAAGGGATAGGAGAACGGATTGCTAGAACCGGGGTCATCCGGTACCCTCCCGCCTTCATATACACTCGGGTAATCCGGGTGGGACCAGTCGATTAACGAGTAGTAGAGTCCAAGCCGAAGCCCCTTCGCCGTGATCGCATCGGCATATTCTTTGACAATGTCACGTGTAGCCCGTGTTTTCTTTACCGTGTTCAAGTCACTGTACTGAGTATCCCACAGAGCAACTCCGTCATGATGCTTGGTTGTCAGCACAGCATACTTGGCACCCGATTTCTCGATTAGGTCCGCCCACACCGCGGCATCAAATCTGGAGGCCGTGAATCCCTCCATTTGCTTCATGTAGTCGTCATAAGTCATGCGTCCATTGTAAAAAGACCACGACTCCGCAACACCGTCAACGGCATAGATTCCATAGTGAATAAAAATCCCCAGCTTTGCATCCTCAAACCATTTCTGCATCATCATCTACACCTTTTCTCTGCGATATTTGGAAACCGTGTGCACACGTGCGAAAAAGCTATGTCCAAACTGTTTTTTTATTGATATCATTTATAAGAAAAGAAATGGCATTTCTCCATATGGAAAGGAGGCAGCATTTCACTTGCGAATGGACTATTTCAAATCCAAACTGTTCCTGAAATACATTTGGTCCTACCTGTTCATTCTGCTAATTCCTCTCGTATTCATGACCGTATTTCTCTATGAAAACGCAGTTAAAACCCTCCGTACTGAGATTGAAAGCTCGCGTCTGGCCCAGTTATCACAAACCAACGTAACCATTGACAGCCGAATGAAAGAGCTGAGCGAGATTGCTTCCCGCATTTCTTACGATAATCGGCTCTCTTCCTATCGGGTCACCAATACCCAGACCAGCCCGGAAGCCATTCGTGCCTTGGATCAGTACAAAGCCACCAGTTCCATGATTGATGAAATCTATCTTTATTTCCACGATGATACTCGTATTTATTCCAGCAAAGGTCTGACCGATTTTGAGGTGTTTGCCGACAATCTCAGCTTCGAGAAATGGGACAAACAATCCCTGTATAACGATCTCAACGAAACGAAGCATCCTACCGTAAGACCTGCCGATGTGGTAACCAAAACTGGTGGAGTACAGGACCGCAAGCTTGCTTACCTTATTCCCATTACTCCAAACAGTCTGAACCCCCACGCCACGGTCATGGTTTTTATCAAGGAGTCTCAGATTACCAATCTGATTGATTCCATACTCGGAAACTATCAAGGCCTGACCTATGTCCTCGATGCAGAGGGTCAGGTACTAACGGCCAACCATCAGGGAGATACCCTAAGCACAGATGCATTGGCTGCCTTGTTTAAAACCATTACTCCAGGAATCCAGGAGCGGACGCTGGACGGCAAAGATCATTCCATCGTATCTGTGCAATCGGACACCAACGGTTGGACCTACATGACTGTAATGCCAAGCTCCCAGTTCTTCAGCAGTGTACTGGATGTCCGCAGTTTCATGATGATGATCATAGGTATTGTGCTGCTGGTCGGAGTCGCAATTGCTCTCGTTCTCGCCAAAATGCAATATCAGCCCATCTCAACCCTGGTCGAATTTGCCGCTTCCCGTTTCCCGGAAAAGAAACCTGATGGAGGGTCTCGAAATGGAAATGCCAATGAACTGGAACGGATTCGTTCTGCCTTGCAGAATTACAGCTCCCGCATTGATTTACAGGAACCGTATGCTCGGAACCAGTACTTGTCGACCTTAATTAAGTCTGGAAATCCTGATCCATTGTCTTCTGAACTGGTGCAGCTGTTCGACCTGAAACTGAACAAGGATTATTTGTTTGTCATGGTCATTGGCTGGAATGATTCCAAGCATGCCGATATGGAACTCCGCCGCCGTATTGCAAGCAGTCTTGCACAGATTGAATTGCCTGATCTGCAGGCAACCGGTTATGGCGTTGAGCTGCCTCAGCTGGACCGTTTCGGTTTAATCATGAGTTTTGATTCCGCTGAAGGAATCGAACTGGTAACACGTATAAAACAGATCATGGAACAAGTAAGAGGCTTGCTTTTGGAAAAATTGTCCGTAACCCCGTTGATTGGTGCCGGAAGTGCTTATTCGCAGCTTCATGAACTGACCCAATCTTACGTTGAAGCCTGTTCTGCTTTTGATTTGCTCGTACCAGGAGAGTATGGATCATCCGCTTTATTTGAAGAAATGTCCAAAACACCGAGCCATTCCTACTGGATTCCAAACCATATGCAGCTGAAGCTGGTTCAAAGTCTGAAACAGGGAAATATCGATATCGCTACTCAGATGATTCGCTCATCCGTGACCAGTTTGCAGTCTTCCATGCTGCCTGCACTGCTTGTGCGCTGCATCAGCTTCGATCTGCTGAACACGATCCTTAAGACAGCTTCGGAACTCGGAGAACATCAAATGCTGCAGCAGATTGCTCCCAACATGGTATTTAGCAGCTCGCTGGAAGAGCTTGAATCCGTTCTGCTCTTGCTTGCCTCCCAGTTATGCAACGAGGTGAAAAAGGATACGCAGCAGGAAGAGCAGACATTGATAGACCGCATTATTGAATATATCGATGCCCATTTTACAGATCACAATCTTAGCCTGGATACGCTTGCGTATGAATTTGAAGTTTCACCTTCCCATGTGAGCCGCTCTTTCAAAGAGAAGACCGGAATCAACTTCCTTCAGTACATTTGGCAAAAACGACTCGACAGAGTCTTTCATCAGCTGAAAACAACGGATACCCCTCTGAAAGACCTCATTCAGGAAGTCGGATATCTGGATACACCGAATTTCATCCGTAAATTCAAGAAAGAGACCGGGCTTACACCAGGACAATATCGCAAGCTTCATCGCACTACGGGTAGTGATGCAGGAACTGAATCGGCCAGCTAATAACAGGAAAGCCAACAGACGAACAACCAGGATTGCCGTCGATGTTGGCTTTTTTTCTATTATTTCATGGTGCTTCAAACGGGGATTCACATCCGATTACTCGCCTGCGGCATTCCACGTATCATACACTTCCTGATAGATTTCCTGAATTCGGTCTCCACCCAATTTCTTCATCTGTTCAACATAGCCGTCCCAGTTGGACAATGGCTCTTCCCCGGTTACAAACTTCGCTTCCATCTGCTTCACGTACGTATTAAGATCAGATAACAATGCGGAGGCCTCATCCTGCTGTTCGTTGGTCAGATACGCATTCGGAAACGGCGCTTTACCGATCGGTATCAGCTTCTCTTCGTTCTCTTTCGCAATCCACTCGTCAAATTCGGTCGTCAGACCATTCGTGAGCTCCGGTGAGTTATGCCCCGGAGTCAGCATGCCGAAGTTAGGCGTAATGGTGCCTCTGTACTCTTCCCGATCACCGCCTCCCGGAACAGGCAGCCATTCCTTTTCATACGTATCTTTGTTGGTGTATTTCCACAGCGTGCCTTCAGGACCTTGATTGAAGAGCGTTTGTCCCTCGATGGAATACAAGTAATCGATCCAGCGCATGGTGGCTTCAGGATGCTCATTTACACTTGTGATGGCAAATGTTCCGTTAGCAGAGAGTCCTGGATGCATACCGTAAACAGGCGTTCCTGCAATATCGCTTGCCACGGGTGTCATGAGCGGATTTTTCATTGCCGCGTCCGGATCACCACCTAATGTAAAGTAGGAGAAGTAGTCATTAAAAAGGGCAATTTGATTATTTTCTCCTTTGGCTTTTTTCTGCTCAGGGGTTTGCGAGAAGGTTTCGTGATCCAGCAGATCTTCCTTCCACAAACGATTCATAAATTCCAAATATCCCTTGTATCCTTCCTGCATCGGGCTGTAAAACACCTTATCTTGCTTATCTACGTAAACGACAGGGTCATATATGCCCCAGAAGCCCAGAAAATACATGCGCAGATCATCCAGCTTCACGGAGGTGAGCGGAATTTCATCGGCCTTGCCGTTGCCATTCGGATCTTCCGTCTTCACTCGCTTCAGCAGCGCGTACAATTCCTCTGTCGTTTTTGGCAGTTCTTTTACACCAAGCGCTTCCAGCATACTGCCGTTATACCACATGGGGCTGCGATACCAGACGGCGGCACTGTCGATGAATGGCAGGGCATAAATGTGTCCTTCGGGCGTTGTGAACGATTTGCGAATATCCAGATTCTCATCGAACAATTTTTTAATGTTCGGAGCATATCCCCCATCAATATAAGGTTCAAGCGGGATAAGTGAGCCTTGGGTGCCATAGGTCACCTGCTCTGCCGGTGTAAGATCGGCTCCGTACAGTACGTCAGGCAAATCACCACTTGCAAAGACAAGGTTTTTCTTGGTTGCAAAGCTGTCAATCGGAGTAAGCTGAAATTCAAACTTGATGTTGGTAAGCTTCTCTGCTTCCTGAATAACAGGCATGGTATTCCAATCAGCCACGCCTACATCCTGGGACATCATGGTCAATGTGATCGGTTCCTCCACAATAGGAAAGCCCTCTTGTTTCACCCCTGTCTCTTCCGGTGTACCCGGTTCAGCGGTTGAACCGCCATCAGGAGATGCTCCGCATGCCGCAAGCATGCTTGCAGCAAGGATCAGACTTAACAGAACCGTTGATTTCTTGTGAGCTCTCTTCATGACAACAACTCCCTTTTTGATGATTTATTTGGTATAGATCAGCCCTTGACGGAACCAATCATGACACCCTGAACGAAGTACCGCTGCAAAAACGGATAGATGATAATGACCGGAAGTGTCGATACAATAATGACTGCATAACGGACGAGTGCCGCCACTTCGGCTTTGTTATTCAGTGCCGAGGCCGATGAGCCGTCCATCATGCCAGAGCCTTGAGCTGACATTTCCTGTAGGACAAGAATCTGTCTTAACACGAGCTGAAGCGGATATTTGGCCGAATCATTCAAATAAATCATTGCTGAGAAATAACTGTTCCAGTGACCTACACCGTAGAAGAGTGCCATAACGGCTATGATCGGCATGGATAATGGCAGTACGATTTTGAAAAACAGCTTAAAATTAGAACAGCCGTCGATCTGTGCAGCCTCCTGAAGCTCACTCGGGATCGTTCCCTGGAAGAAGGTGCGGGAGACGATGATATTCCATACCGAAGCTGCGGAAGGCAAAATCAGTGCCCACATGCTGTTGATCATGCCGAGCTCCTTAATCAGCAGATAACTTGGTACCAGCCCTCCGCCGAAGAACATCGTGAACATAAAGATGCCCATAAAGAACCCTCTTCCGACCAGGTCTCTTCTGCTGAGCGCATAGGCTGCAGGAATGGTGACCGCCAGGTTCACTGCAGTACCGACAACCGTATACAGAATTGTATTTGCGTAGCCTGACCAGATTCGTTGATCCTGAAGCACACGCTCATAGCCTTCAAACGTGATATCTTTCGGAAATAGCCACATTGCACCTGAAGCAACTTCCTTCGGATTGCTGATGGAGGCGCTAATCATATATACCAGCGGGTACGCTACAAGAAGGAAAGCAATCGTAACGTAGATATAATTCAAGGTTAGAAAAATTTTGTCTTGTCTCGTTTCCTGAATACCGGTTAACATTCAGCCTCCTCCTTTACCACAGACTGTTTTCGCTCGTCTTGCGTACGATTTGATTGACGGTAACGAGCAAAAACGCATTAATGACAGAGTTAAACAAGCCGACAGCAGTAGAGAAGCTGTACTGGGCATTTTCCAGACCTGAACGGTATACGAAAGTGGATATGACATCGGAAGATTCCATGTTCAGCGGGTTCTGCATCAGGAGGATCTTCTCAAACCCGACCCCCAGCAGGCTCCCCATGTTCAGAATGAGCAGGATGGTCATGGTTGGTACCAACACGGGAATGTTAATGTGCCGGATACGCTGAAGTCGGTTTGCCCCGTCTATAATTGCTGCTTCATGCAGGCCAGGATCCGCTCCAGACAACGCAGCAAGGTAAATGATCGTTCCCCAGCCCGCACTTTGCCATACGCCGGAGAGTACGTATACCGTCTTAAACCATGCAGGGCTTGTCAGGAATGAGGGTGCATCTATACCCATCCATTCCACGAAACGGATCAGGATTCCGGTTGATGGAGAGAGGAAAGCAATCACCATCCCGACCATTACGACAACCGAGATAAAATGAGGCGCATACGTAACGGTTTGGACCAGCTTTTTGAAACGTTTATGCTTCAGTTCATTAAACGCCAGAGCCAGAATGATCGGAATCGGAAACCCGACAGCCAGCTCATACAAACTGATCGCCAGTGTGTTCCACATCAAATCCCAGAAATAATAGGATTCAAAGAACCTTATAAAATGATCAAAACCTACCCAAGGACTCCCAAATACTCCGCGTACCGGATTGTAATTTTTGAACGCAATCTGGATGCCGTACATGGGTCCGTAGTGAAAGATGAGAAAATACAGAAATGCGGGTGCAATAAACAAATACAGTTGCCAGTTTCTCCAGACCTTTTGCCATCGCTTTCTACTGATGTTCGGCTTGTATAATGTCTGCTGCCGATTGGCCGTTTTTACTTCCTGCACACAGGATCGCCTCCTTCTGTCGCTTCTCATGTTCGGGTCATACGCTGCAGGAAAAACGTTAGAGCATTCATGTTGCATGTTAGTTTTGTTGGCGCAGCTGTAGTTTAACAATAGGGGATCACGTGTTTTTTCGTAAATATGTCATTTTGTCAGACTCCATAAACATTGGTATAACAAGGTTTTTTAACATTTCCCCTCCATTTTAACAATTCAAAAATGTGTTGTTTTCGACCAAAAGAAAGCGATTACAATTGCAAAAGTGGAAAATTACCAATTGAAAATTTCGGGTGTACACAATTTATTTTACATCACGTTTACTTTTTTTCGCTGAATTCAATCTTTATATGTTATATTAATTAACACTCAAATAACATACACGTACCTTCAACTAGTGTTTCTATTATTTTTTCATGGTCGGTATTTACCTACTGTTCATATGTACCACGTTCTTGCAGCCCTGGATGGAAGCATGATCCCCAAAAGAAAAAGTCGCCATGAAGGCGACCTTTGATCAATATGTTTTATTATTCCGCGCTTATGTCCAGTTCCATCAAATCACTAACGTTGAAGACTATATATTTTAAATTCCGTAAAAGCTTGTTTTATCCATCGTTTTGCTGGCATACTCTGTCTTGATTTCGTTACGATAAGACCTTTCGATCTTGCGCACGTAGGACAGCCGCTTCACATTCTTCATTGTATCTTCAGCTCGCTCTGCATTAACATACATGACGACATAATGCATACGGCGGGAAATGTAATGAACGGTACCATACTTTTCGAGATTGCGGGCTGCTTTTAGATCACTAACCCAAATAATAAATCCTGTCCTTTCCGCAAACATCATTCTCCCCGCCCTTCTTATAATGGAGACCGGACGCTTCGAGGAGAAGGTCCGGTCTATAAGGATTTTAATTCATTCGGAATTCGTTAACCGCAGCTGCACTTGCCGCCACTTCCACAGCCGCCACCTTTGGGGTTCGGGTCATTGCTCGGAACCTTGATTGTGGTAGAGACTGCATAAGCAATGGTTTCAGACATCTGGTGCAGCATTTCATCGAGTGCTCTCTCAGCCTGCTTAAAGCGAGCTACTGCCTCAATTTGTTCCAGCTCCTGTTCCAGAGCTTTCACCTGGTCTTTTGCAGCATGATAATCCGGGTGGAAGTGTCCAAAACGCTGTGTTTCTTCAAACAGTTCCTTTTTGGCTTCCAGCTTGCGTATTCCCGCTTGGACCTCCGGATTGCTCTCAACTTGCTGCTTCCAATATAAATAATCCGATACTTCGGCAGATTGGTTAATCATGTCGCCCAGTTCATATGCGCCCGTCAACACTTGGGCCATATCGACCGTGTTCAATTCCGCTACGCTCATGAAATTCATCCTATCTATATATAAAGTTCTACGTAAGGTAGACTACTTTATCATAGCATATCCCCCGGTAGTTAAGAAGAGTTTTTCCTGCAAATAGAAAATAGGGGAACATAAGCTCTTCCTGCTTCAGATCAGCTCCGGAACGATTAATCTGATCTTGTCCCAATCCATGGGAGAAATCGTGCACCGTTCTATTGCCCTCTCGTCTGCCCCAGGTACAATCCAGCCTGTTAGTGTCCAATCGTCTTGGCCTTGAATTTGATCCGGGATAATGTATACCTCGGACTGTTCCTTCCTCAGTCCCAGCTTGGTCTGCCATTCTATCGCTTTTGCCGTAATCTGACGTGTCGTGGATATATGATATCGCCGCCAATCGTTATGCCACATGTCGGGAATGGAGCCGAATTCGGGTAAATCATCCGACTGCTCCGCTATCGGCTGTCCGTGTGTATACGAAGATGCCTTATCCGGTTCCTTTTGGATTAAGCCCTCCCTGCCATGCACATAAAAGCTTTCTCGTAGACCGCTAAGCCCAACCCTTGGCTCATGCTTGTAAATCTCAGTACTCTTATCCTCCCCTGACCCCTTACTGCATAGGAAATCGGTCGGCTGTATACTTTGTATTTTCTCTGCATTTCCTCCACGCTGTGCCTTTAATCGCTCCCACTCATTTCCCCACTGTTGTATCGCGTGATACATATGCTCGGGGACTCCCGTGGCAGCATAACGGCGCAGAAATTCCACCACCTTGTCAGACGTAAACCCCCGATGAGAGGCATTGACAATTTGTTCTTTGGACACACGGTAGATGCTCATGCGATCACAGCTCAGCAGTTCGGCGCAATTTTCTATTTTCCAGCGGACCTGCGGGACTACCTCTGCCGGGACCATAATTTCGAAGTCAGGCTGCACAAAGAAAACATTCTTAGCGCTGTCCAGTTCCTGCTGTACTTTGAAGAACAACAATTCCTCAGGCTCAACCAACCAGCGAAAAAACAAATCACCCGAAGCATTTACACCACTCTCTCCGTACCCCCACCCAGCCAGTGCGTTTAGCCAGCTCTGAACATATTCAGGAAGCCCGGTATTACTGCCGCTGCCTTTGAAATACGGAATCAGATCCGAAATATTGGACCAGGTCTCCTTTCCTTTACCGAGCAAGACCAGGCGATAGCGAAAATGTTGTTCTGCAGGACTGGTTACACCATATCGTTCCATGCACACCTTGAATATCTCGCGATGCATGCACGACCACGGCTGCTCTAACCAGTGACCCAGAGTCTCGTCATGTACCCTTATTTTTTCTTGATCCTTATGGAGAAGCCCCAGAGCAAGCAGCATGTCCAGCATAATGGCAACATGAACAGGGTAGATATCCGGATGTTCGTAGTCTAGATTCAATGCAGCAAAATCATCAGGACATAAATGAGTCAAAGCGCTAAACCGCTGCAGCATTCTCTTGTGGATCGTACCTTTATTCGTCAATGTGAGGCCATCTCTTGCGATCCAGGCCAATATATGAATGATTTCGGCAGCGATATCAGCCCTTGCTTCACGAATAACGTGAATTTGACCACCACTAACCATCTGGGTTCCAGATTCCTTCTGATCCTGTTCATGTATTAAAAATGAATGTTTACCGACTCTATTTGCGTAGGCTACGGTTAATGCAGGAATATAACTCAGCGGAATGTAGTATAGGTTCTCTCCCCAAGTTTTGCGAACCGCTTCAATCCACCCTTTTTGTCTCAGGCGCATAAAACCTAACCTAGCTTCCGCCCCGCTCAATCCTTCTTCCGCAGACTCAGCGGTGGTCATCATCACGGAAAAGGGTTGACACGCATGTTTGTGAAAAAGAGCACCAAGTACCGAATGTTCTGTGGCTGACAGTTTCATTATTTCATCGATATCCACTGCTTCATGTCCAAGCATTACTATGCTCCCGCCTTTCCTCTTCCTACGCTAACGCTTAATGGGACTTAAGTATGTTCATGTATAATGGAGTATTCATATCCCTGCTCGACCAAAAACATCTGACGGCGCAATGCAAACTCCTGTTCCTTACTATCCTCTGATACCAGCGCATAGAAATATGCTCTATTGTCACCAGGCTTAGGCCTCAATATCCTGCCCAGTCGCTGAGCCTCTTCCTGCCTGGAACCATAACTTCCTGATATCTCAAGCGCAACAGCAGCGTCAGGAAGATCAACAGCAAAATTTGCCACCTTGGAAACTACAATGGTTTTAATTTCGCCCCGACGAAAGGATTCGAACCACTTTACCCTTTCGTGTTGTGACATCGTACCCGAGATCAGCGGAGCGTCAATTTCCCGGGCAATGGTTTCGAGCTGGTCCAGATACTGACCGATCACAAGTGCAGGCAAACCATCATGTTGACGTAGCAATCGTCTGATTACTTGTAGCTTAGCGGGATTTTCCGCTGCAAGACGAAACTGATGTTTTCCTTCTGCCTCCAGATAGGTCGTTTTCAGATCCGTTGAAAAAGGAACCCGTATCTCCTGACACTGCACATTGGCAATCCACCCTTGCCGCTCGAGGTCTTTCCATGGCATATCATAGAGTTTAGGACCAATAAGGGAGAATACATCCTGTTCACATCCATCTTCCCTCACCAAGGTTGCCGTCAATCCCAGTCTTCGCGTAGCTTGAATATCTGCAGTTGCCCGAAAGACAGGAGCAGGTAACAAATGCACCTCATCATAAATGATGAGTCCCCATTCCCGCTCACTCAGCAATTTAATGTGAGTAAAATCGGAATCTTTGGATTTTCGATGTGTAAGAATCTGATACGTAGCCACCGTGACAGGCCGAACCTGTTTTTTCTGACCGGAGTACTCCCCGATATGATCCGAAGTAAGGGTAGTTTTATCCTGTAATTCCTGAATCCACTGCCGCACAGAGGTCGTATTGGAAGTCAGGATGAGGCATTCACATTGAAGACGTTCAAGCACAGCCATTCCAATGACTGTTTTTCCAGCTCCACAAGGCAGCACGAGCAGCCCGCTCCCTCCCATGCCCTCACTACCCTCAAATGCGTCTACAGCTTCTTTCTGATAAGAACGCAGTTCAAAGGCTTTCTGATCCACATCGGTTTCATGATGTATATTCTTATCATTCTTCCAACCAAACGAAAGACGTGTTCCGGGGCGATATCCTGCATAATCAAGTACAGGGTAGCCCAGACGTGTCAACTCTTGCTTGAGCAAGCCCCGCTGTTCTCCGCGAACGACAAGCTCATCCCGGGCAACACGCTCCATCCGAAAGGCCGCAATGGTTTTGAGCCCGCTCAATTCATCAAGCAGTTGTTCACTGTCTCCAACCAGACGCAGGTGCTGGTGATCCTGCTCCCAATGCAGCTTCAATTTTCCGTATTGTTCTACGATTCTCCGAATATCCTGCACAAGTGCTGCGGGTACATTCCAGCGAGAAACGGACTCGAGACTGCTAACGACTTGTTCCGCACTCCAACCGAGTGCTGCAGCATTCCACAGGGATAATGATGTCATGCGATAGGTATGGAATCCCTCCGGCGTCTTTACAAGTTCGGCAAATACGCTTAGTCGTGTCCGTGCCTGCTCGAATCCCGGATGACCCACTTCCAGCAAAATCGTAAAATCCCGTTGAACAATACAGGCATCCGTCTTCTCCATGTCTACTCCTCCGATCCGGTACCGATGACGTTGTGCTCCAAAATAGATGTTCATGACAAAAAGTTCAGTTCCGGCACACCCAGAAATGAACCTTTACAGCCGATACCTACCCGGTAAATTTGCATAAAAAAGAGCACCCTACTTCTATGAGTAGGATGCCCAACTATACCCAAAACATTCTATTTGCCACCCATATAATCGGTAGCCATGGCAATAAAGAGCTTAACCGCATGCTGCATAGCATCTTCATCAAAATCAAACTTGGGATGATGATGCGGATAAATGGCACCTTTGTCCGGATTCCCTGCCCCGACAAACATGAAGCAGCCTGGAACCTGCTGCAAATAATAAGCGAAATCTTCTGCTGGCATCAGCATCGGAGACGTGTGCACTTGTTCATCTCCGAACACCTGAACGGCTTTGCGGAAGAAGCGGTCCGTTTCTTGTTTGTCATTGACTACAGGCGGATAACCCATGATGTAGTTCACTTCCGTCTGTGCCCCGTATACACCGCCTGTCTGGGAAACGATGCGATGTACACGTTCCTTCATTTCGGCTCTCGTTTCTTCATCAAACGTTCGGACGGTTCCACTCATTTTGCAGGACTCGGCAATGACATTCTGGGCAGATCCCGCCTGCATTGTACCAATCGTCAGAACCGCAGGTCGCAGCGGATCCACGGAACGGCTGACCACCGTCTGCAGCTGCATGACAAGTGCAGAACCTGCAACCAGACTGTCCACGGTCGACTGCGGCATACCACCATGGCCGCCCTTTCCTTTGATCTCAATGTAAAAGTCGTCAGCAGCTGCCATCAGTGGTCCTTCCTTGCTGGCTGCCACTCCTACCGGAAGAGGCGTCCACAAATGGATGCCATAGATCACATCCACACCTTCAAGCGCACCATCCGCAATGACTTTCACAGCCCCGCCAGGAAGCAGTTCTTCCGCAGGCTGGAACAAAAAGCGAATCTCTCCTTGGATATCAGCCTTGTGCTTGCTGAAATACAATGCCGTTCCAAGTAAAATGGAAACATGACCGTCATGACCGCAGGCATGCATTGCTCCTGCCTTCTGTGAAGCATACTCTACGTCCTTCTCATCCTGGATTGGCAGTGCATCCATATCAGCCCGAAGCATGACGACAGGACCGGGCTTGTCCCCCCGAATCGTACCAATTACACCATGACCACCTACATGACGTTTCACTTCAACGCCAAAACTCTCCAGCATATCCGCTACAAAAGAAGATGTCTTTTCCTCATGAAAGGAAACCTCGGGATTGCGATGAAGATGACGCCGCCATTCCACCATATGGATTTGCAGATCGTCCCACCATATATTATTTGTCATTTTCTCCCCATCCTTTCGATCTTGAACGGAACTTTCATCAAGTCCGAACCATCCTCTTCAAACCTATTGCTGTATATTGTAGCAGAATTGGAAGAAAACCGATACGAAACGCCTTGGGAAAGCTTGCACGGGAAGGGGAAACATACTATCATGAACTAGAGAAATGCACGAGAATTATACTCGGAAGCTATGAGGAGGATCAGACGCTTATGATTTTTGAGAATACAGGCTTGGATGGCTTGAAAAGCGACTTGGCATACCTGGATGAGAGCGCCGAGAAAGTCGGATTTGTCCGGTGGCAATGGGAGTATTACCGTGCTACATATGACTACAAAATTGAAGATGACAACACCAACTCAGAATACTTTGTACGTATCAACACCCGTGTAGTAGATGGCAAACTTGAAAAACCCGATACCGTGCTCTCTGTCGAGGCTGTTTACCTTGGCAAAGCAACCTTTCCGCACGGTCTCGATTATGACTCTACCGTTCCGCAGCCAGTCGTGAAGCTGGCAGCCCAAAAATTGCAGCAGCTCAAAGAACTGCTGGAAGCATAGGCTGGGCCAAATCATGAAACAACAATCGGCCCAAACGAAAACGAAGAGAGGCACGCCAGATTTCCAACTGCTAATCCTCACTTTATTGTTAGTGGGCTTTGGACTGCTGATGGTATTCAGCTCCAGTTCCAGTATTGCAATTGCAAACAGTAGCTTTAACAATGATCCCCTATACTTCACGAAAAAACAACTTATGTGGGCGGTTATCGGTTTAGTTGGTATGTTCTTTGCCATGAACATTCGTTTTAATAAATACAAGAAGCTTTATGCACCTTTTTTCCTATTCACCACGGTATTGCTGGTGCTCGTACTTGTTACAGGCGCAATGTTGAACGGTGCACGAAGCTGGATCCGCATCTTTGGCTTTAGTCTTCAGCCTGCGGAGTTCGCCAAGATTGCCATAATACTATACCTTTCTGCACTCATCACCAAAAAAGGCGAACGCTTCAGGGACCTCAAGACAGGTTATATTCCGGTTTTAGTCATTGTCGGATTCATTGCAGGATTGATCATGCTGCAGCCGGACTTCGGTACATGCTTCATTCTGGTTTCCACCTGTGGTCTCGTCATCTATGCAGGCGGAGCAAGCATGAAGCATATTATGGGTTCGATCCTGCTAGTTGTACTGGGAGGGGCACTCGCACTCGGCGCGAATGCCCTCTTCTCCTCCATGTCTCCTTCAGACGCTATTGACAGTACTACTGCAGCCTCTGCCGAACAGAATTACAAGATCGGGCGTATTCAGGCATTCCTTGATCCGTTATCGGACACTAGTGGTGGAAGTCTCAACCTTTTCCGCTCCCTTGTGGCCATCGGTGATGGCGGCATGACCGGTTCAGGTATTGGACAAGGTACGATGAAGCTTCATTATCTGCCGAACGCGTATAATGACTTCATTTTCTCCGTAATTGGGGAAGAGCTTGGTTTCCTGGGGAGTACGCTATTCCTTTTGGTTTATCTGTACTTTATCTGGCGCGGCATTATTGTCTCGTTGCGTTGTCCTGACCCGTTCGGAACGCTGGTGGGTATCGGAATCATGGGATTGATCGCCATTCAGGCGTTCATTAATATCGGAGGCGTGACCCAGACCATACCGGTGACGGGGGTTACCCTTCCGTTTATCAGTTATGGAGGTACGTCACTCTTTGTGATGATGGTGGCCATGGGTATTCTGCTCAGTATCTCGCGTACGAACAACCAGGACGTCATTAAGGAAGAGCGAACCAAATCCGTAACGGTACAAACGCAAACACGTACTTCCCCGGCTCTTCGTTCACGGGATTCCAAATCCATTCGGCGCATTCGTTAACGGTGTACCGGAATAAAAAAAAGACTTCGCATCCTAGGGATGTGAAGTCTTTTTTTGGGTTAACTGGAGCACAGAGAACATCATCTACGATCATCTGCTCTTCAGTTAAATTGGAGGTTAGTACCTTACAAGTCGTCGCCTTTGAAGGATACGCCTTCTACCTTCACGTTCACTTCGACAACGCGCAATCCGGTCATGGTCTCTACCGCTTCTCTCACATTCTGCTGAAGCATACGGGATACTTCATGAATCGGTGTCTCGTACAGGACGATGATGCGCAGGTCAATGGCTGCTTCCAGTTGGCCGACCTCAACGCCTACGCCTTTCTGTACGTTTTTACCGCTGAGACGTTTGGCCCAGCCCTCTGACAATCCTCCAGACATTGCGGCAATCCCCGGTGTCTCCATCGCAGCCATTCCGGCAATTTTCGCCACCACGTCATCGGCAATCCGGATGTTACCGCCTTCTAGTTGAAGTTGTTCTGCCATGCCACATCCTCCTTCACTTCGTTACTCGTATTTTAAATCCTTTCCACCCCAAAAAGCAAATTAAACTCGAAAACATGCGTTTACAACCTACCACCATTTGGTTATATTGAAATATGAAAATAATCTCATAAGACTTTCATTGTCATTTTAAAACAAAATAATTTTAACCGAGGTGTTTGTTGTGAGAAACCGGATTTCATCCATTTTGCTGATTGTCACCTTTGCATTCAGCGCCATTGCCCACTATCTGCATTGGAATCCGATCCTGCAGTTTGTGATTTCAGCCATTTCGGTTATTTTTGTGGCCGGTTTTTTAGGGAAAGCTACCGAAAATGTTGCTCACTATGCCGGACAGCGGCTTGGCGGATTCTTGAATGCTACGTTCGGTAACGCTGCCGAATTGATCATTGCCATTTTCCTCGTCAAAGAGGGCTTATTCGACATGGTAAAAGCAAGTCTGACCGGTTCCATTATCGGAAACCTGCTGCTGGTGCTGGGGCTAAGTATCTTTGCCGGAGGACTCAAGTTCAAAATTCAAAATTACAACGTCTCTCTTGCGGGACTAAACGGCTCCCTGATGATCGTGGCGATCATTGCCCTGTTCATTCCGGCTGTTTTTCTCAACACCCATTCCATTACTCAAAAGGACACAGATACGCTCAGCCTAATTGTCGCAGGGCTGTTGATCATTGCCTACATCGCTTGGCTCTTATTCTCGATGGTAACGCACAAGAACTATCTCGCGGATGTCACTGTCGATGAAGACGAGGAATTGCCGCATGAACATGCGCCGGCGTGGTCCAAGAAAAAATCAATTCTATACCTGGTTATCGCCACAGTTATGGTAGCCTTTGTCAGTGAATGGCTCGTGGGTACTCTCGAGGTATTTACCGAAGAATTTGGTCTTAGTGAACTGTTCGTTGGTGCATTTTTGGTTGCGATTATCGGTAATGCGGCCGAACACAGTGCAGCTATTATGCTTGCCATGAAAAACAAGATCGGTGCCGCTGTAGAGATTGCGGTCGGCAGCAGCTTGCAAATCGCACTTTTTGTTGCACCTGTGCTTATTTTTGTGAGTTACTTTACGGGCAGAACCATGGATATCGTGTTTACAACGATTGAGCTTCTTGCCATTGGGGTAGCCGTATTTATCGCCAAGTCGATTACCCAGGATGGTTCAACGAACTGGTATGAGGGATTGCTCCTGCTGGTTGTCTACATCATTCTGGGGGTATCCTTCTTCCTGGTGTAACCTCATAAGCTTATAGATGCTGACATAACGAACAGATAGCAAAAGCAGCCCGGACACATTTCCGGACTGCTTTTTTTATGATCGGCTTACACCATTTTTTATTTGTTAAAACACACACAAAAAAAGCATGCAAAATGCCTGCATGCCTTCTATTCTGACCCGCACGATAGCAGGCTATTGCTCATTCTTTTTGTTCAAAGCTTCATATAGAATTGCCAGATTCCGCTCAAGCGCGCTTACCAGCTGCTTACCAGCACCTTCAGGAAGAAGCCCAGCACGAACAGCAAAATCGACTTCCTTGGAGAACCCATACATCTGTGTATCCAATACTTCCTCATAGAGAGGGCAGTAGCGGGTAGCCAGATTCTCCATCTGTACTTCAATAAGCTTCTGTATTTTATCTGCATCTTCTTGAAGAAGACTGATCGCTTTCATGTTCAGCTGGTCCTGCAGATCAGATGAAGTCATGCATTTTTCCCCCCTATGTCCCAAAAATCGCGTAAAGACGTTCTACCTCTAATATTAGACGAAATCAGGAGCTAATACAAGAACCTGACCAAAATAACCACTCAAAACGAAGGCTTGGACAGCACGTATTTTAACTCCTCAGCAACGGACTCAAAGAAGAACCTGTTCATTTGTGTATACGAAAAAGCACCCCCGCCAAGACAGGCGGAGATGCTTCCTGGAATGATTACTCGGATGCGATGCTTACATTCAGGCCATGTTTAGCAAATACTTCTGACATGGCTGCTTTTGCTTCGTCTGCATCTGGTCCATGAACGTGAAGTTCATAGCTGTGTGTGCTAATCAGCGTGGTAAACAAACCGAGAATACTTTTCACATCAATATACTTGTTCTCCGAATGAAGCACGATTGAAGAAGTAAACTTGCCTGCTGTTTGAGCAATTTCCACTACAGCCGCGTTATTACTCGACATAGGAATCCCTCCGTCTTTTCACATTTGGTATCATCTATTAATTACCACTACATGATACCGTGAATCCGCTTTCCTAGCAACAGCAAAATCCCGCGGTTACTTCAATTGGTCTGGATTCAGGCATTCCAGCTCTGGAATCACAAAGATGCCGTCTTTGCGAATCAGCACATCGTCAAAGTAAATTTCGCCGCCGCCGTAGTCTGGGCGCTGAATCAGCACAAGATCCCAGTGAATGGAGGAACGATTTCCGTTGTCCGTTTCTTCGTATGCCTGCCCAGGAGTAAAGTGCAGACTGCCTGCAATTTTCTCATCAAACAGAATATCCTTCATTGGATGCAGAATATGCGGATTGAAGCCAATTGCAAATTCACCAATATGACGTGCACCGTCATCGGAATTCAGAATCTCATTCAGGCGTTCTGTATCGTTGCTTGTCGCTTCAACAATCTTGCCATCCTTGAAGGTGAACTTGATGTTTTCAAACGTTACCCCGTTGTACAGGGTTGCTGCATTATAACTGATTGTTCCGTTTACAGAATCACGCACAGGTGCACTGTAAACTTCGCCATCAGGAATATTTTTTTGACCGGAGCACTTCACTGCACCGATATCTTTAATGGAGAAGCTCAGATCCGTTCCTGGTCCTGTAATACGAACTTTGTCCGTACGGTTCATCAGGTTAGCCAGGGAATCCTGCGCTTTGTCCATTTTGGCATAATCCAGGTTGCACACATCGAAATAGAAATCTTCGAATGCTTCCGTGCTGGTATTCGCAAGCTGCGCCATGCTGGCATTCGGGTAACGAAGTACAACCCATTTCGTATGTTTAACCCGCTGCTCGCTATGTACCGGATGGGAATACAGGGAGTTATACATTTTCATTTTTTCTTCCGGCACGTCGGACAGGTCGTTCACATTTTCGCCTGCACGGATACCAATGTAGCAATCCATTTGTTTCATGCGGTTCAGGTCAATCTCTGCCCAGGTTTTCATCATCTCTTCTGTAGCATTTTTCAACATCGCACGTTGAACCGTCTTGTCGGTCAGCTGTACAAAAACATTGCCGCCTTTTTTACCTACTTCTTCAATAATAGCGTTGATCAGATCACGTTCCGATCCAATCATCTCAACCAGCACATTCTCGCCAGGCTGTACATCTACAGAGTAGCCAACCAGGTTAGCTGCAAGTTTCTGAATTCGTGGGTCCTTCATCTCGTAAATCCTCCTGTCATCTGCCATTCAAAAAATTGAACAACGGTAAATTACGATACTATTGTAGCACGCTACTGCAATCCCGTCAGCAGGCAGAACCCACGTCTAATCATATGTTTTAAAATTAACATCCATGACCAGAGCTTCTTTATTGCTTTTGTTGCTTGCATCCTGGTACGTCACCTGACTTTCCGAAGAGAGCCGCAGCGGCAAACTGGTCTTCCGATCCACAGTCAGATGATATACCGTTTGTACTTTAGCTTGTTTCATCATTTGCTCCATACTAGCTTCACCCTGCTGCCAAACCTGGCTCAATTCCTTCTCAAGCTTCGCCTTGCTCGTGCCTTTGATATTACTCGCCCGGTGCATATATTCTGCCCTAATCGCGTTCATCTCGTCGTTCAATTGGGTTGTGGCCCAGGCTTTGGCATCTTCAGGTGCCAGTTCAATCCGCAGGATCCTTGTTCTTCGACCAGAACCGTATTCGGATTTTATCGTTTTGTTCATCCGGTCAATATTCTCCAGTTGGGCGATGGGGTTGTACCGGGACAGTGATCCACGGAGTGGTTCATGCTCTGCGGTCAATGCCTCCCATTGTCCCTTTTTTCGCTGAAAAGAGGCGCTGAATCCGCTTGGTTGGGTAGTCAGATTTGCAGAAGCGGCATCCATTCCGTTTACCTTACTTGAACCTGCTGCAGTGACAGCTCCAGGGAGTCGTGTCTGCAGCGTTAGCTGATCATGATTTTCCAGCTTTCCTTCAAATTTGAACTGATTTTCAAAAAGTCCGCTGCTCTCTCGTCTTAACCCTGCTTCCCCTACAAAGTCCAGCTTCTCCTTACCTGCAATTCCGGATAAGGCCATGGAGAACACCTCTTCTGGAGTGCGTTCACGATGTATCAGCCCACAGCCCGGTGCAGAAAGGATAATAACACTCAAAAGCAGCATTAATGTACGCATACCCTGCCTTGTAATCATATAAAATCCATCCTTCCGTCCAAGGTTCTCCATAGCCTGCCCCTCCTGTATACCCTTATACTTCACATCAACGCAAACTTTGCTGTAAAAGAAAAAAGAGAGAACAACTCCAATCCATGGAATTGTTCTCTCTTAGCGCGTCACTTCCTGTTTTTCCAGCACAATCCGGTTGCGACCGTTATGTTTCGCCTCGTAGAGCGCCATATCTGCCCGGTAAAATAATGATTCCACACTGACCTTGTCATCCATCCAGTTCCACTCGGCTATACCACTAGATACGGACACAGGTGGCCTGGTCTCCTCCGCCACTCGGCTGCGTATGACCTCTGCATACTCGAGTGCCTGGTGGATCCCCAGCTGCGGCACGTAAATGGCCAGCTCCTCGCCACCCCACCGGGCACAGATATCATCGGAACGAACGGAAGATTTAACGATATCACTAACCTGTTTCAACACCTGGTCCCCGGTTTGATGGCCAAATGTGTCGTTCACCTGTTTGAACTGATCGATATCAACCACAATTAATGAACCACAGAATTCATTGGCCTGCTTTTCGTGAATGACACTATCGAGATAATGTCTGACGTACAATCCAGTTAACATATCAAGGTTGGCCAAACGGCGAACCTCCGCATGCAGCGTCGCATTGGATAGAGCCAGGCCTACGTGTATGGACAGCATCTGCAGAAGACGATAATTATCGTATGAGAAATATTGCTGTTTGGGATGTCCCAGCAAAATGGTCCCCTTCACTTGACCGTTCACTCGAATCGGTGAAGCCATCAGTGACATGGAATTAGTAATCTCCATAAATACGGAGGACACTTTGTTATCCTGTGCGTAATTGGATAAAATAAGCGGTTCTTCTGTCTGGTACAGCAAACCCGCGATACCGTAATCCAGTGAAAAGGATTTTTGACGCATTTCTCCAATACTGGATGACATCACTTCGAAACGATTCGTGGTGTCATTCAATTGAAGAATACAACAGGATTCAGCTTGAAAAATGTCCTTTAACTCCAACTCGGCCATTTTATAAATCTCTTTCAACTGCAGACTTCTATTTAGACGTTGTGTCAAATCATTGATTAGACGAAGTTCCTGAATCAACATGTTCGATTGCTCATGTAATTTGGCATTCTCAAAAGCAGTTCCTGCCATATCCGCCATCATGGTGATAAGCTGCAAGTCGGGCTCTTCCATGAGCTCGTCATTCATCTCGATGTGAAACACACCATAGATACCCTGCTTTCCCTTGAGCGGAAGTCCAACCTCCACAATATGATTTTCCCCCTGATCGGAGCGAATGACTATCGTTTGTCCATCTTTAAATGAACGGAGACAAATATCTTCCCCATGTTCATGGACAAGCAAAGGTCTGATTCTCGGATTGGAACTGTTGCGATCTTGGGACATGTACAGATTCATGTGTGTGGTCGGATACAAATAATCGATACTGTCAAATACCTCGTCCAATATGGCATCCACGTCCATTTTGTCATGCATCCGCTGCACGATCTGAAAAAGAATGGACCTCCGATGCTCTTCACGCGCCGTTTGCTCATGAGCTTTTAGCAGATCTGCCAAAAATATGTATTCAAATCTTCGGTAAAAGCAAGTACGATAATGCGCTGCCTCAGATCGAACAATCTCTTCAGACGTTTCATAACGATGAGGCTCGTAAATGAAAGCTGTAAACACAGCGAACATATCCTTGTTGATTCTGGAAAACAGAGGCTCGGCAATGTATAGGAAATCCCCGTGCTCATCTGAACCACGCAATGATTGTGCCCTTCCGGTTTCAAGACAATTCATTACCGTCTGAACTGATACAGGCCTGTCCATAGACTCATCGGCGGTCGTCGCTACACAAATACCTTCTGTATTCCACACGCTGTAAATTGCAGATGATGCGCTCCAGTTTGAATCATGCTGAGTCAGCCAATCCGTATAGGCTTGCTGCAGCAAGTTTTTCAAATATGAGAAATCAAAAGGTGTGATATCCATTTGCTGCATCCAGAACGCATGCTCATTACGCTGAGCTGCAGAAGATGCGGAATCGCCCGAACTTGGCGAATGCATGCTGGCTGGTAAACTTCCTAGATGTTCTAACATGTCAGGCGCTCCTTTGCACCGTTTTTGCAACCTCTAAAGGGATGCATTAATCTGCAGACGTTATCGCAAACCTGCAAAAACCTTACGATAACCTTAATGTACATGATCATTTAAAGTTAAGATACATTCTATTTTACTCTCTTTATAGCTTTTTTGCATCCATATTTCAGAAAATTGTCCCATTTTTTTGGGCCTAATGACCTATCGACAAATTTAGACGTTTTTTTGCCTTTCTCCTACTCTTGACTTTGTCTCTTTTAAACTGTAATATAAATTGTTGATGAAGACTACTAATGGGTCTTTAAATTTGGGCATTACCGGTTGTGTCACCCTCATTCTTTTTGTTGCTTTCAGGACAGCGGCTGAACTTTCCTGATTGACGTATGTGTGGCCTTGCCCGCATCAACAAATTGGAGCGCAAACAGAGCCCTATATGAACTTTAACTAAAAAGGAGCTACTATAAACATGGCACGTTACACTGGTCCTAAATTTAAATTGAGCCGTCGCCTCGGCATTTCCCTGAGCGGAACAGGCAAAGAATTGAAACGTCCTTTCCCTCCAGGTCAGCACGGAGCTAACCAACGCAGAAAAATGAGCAACTACGGTATGCAGTTGCAAGAAAAACAAAAACTTCGCCACATGTACGGTTTGGGCGAAAAACAATTCCGCACTCTGTTTGCTAGAGCGCAAAAAATGCAAGGTATCGCGGGTGAAAACTTCATGTTCTTGCTTGAGTGCCGCCTTGACAACCTCGTTTACCGTCTTGGTTTTGCTAACTCCCGTGCAGGAGCACGTCAGTTGGTATCCCACGGTCACGTAACAGTAAACGGTAAAAAAGTCGATATCGCTTCTTACCAAGTAAGCACTGGCGATGTAATCGGCCTGCGTGAAAGAAGCCGCGGTCTTTCTTCCGTTAAGGAAGCTTTGGAAAACCGTTCGCATCTTCCAGCATACCTTGAATTCAACGACGCTGCTGTAGAAGGTAAATACATCCGTCTGCCTGAGCGTTCCGAGTTGTCCCAAGATATCGACGAAAAACAAATTGTCGAGTTCTACAACCGTTAATCGTTGATTGACTTTAAAGCTTCAACCCAAACAGCTGTCGAGATTTTCTCGGCAGCTGTTTTTTAATGTTTTTCTGCCTAAAACATTTAGTAATACCAATAAGATACCAATTTAAACACAGACAAACTCAGAGTTAACTAATTCACCAGATATGTGATGATCTTAATACTTTAAGAGCTTATAGACAAAGTAGGTCAGAGATGAAAAAATACCACTCATCATAATAATGATTGCTGATTCAAACACCTCTATTCTGATTCCGAACTGATATATTACCAGAATTGTGATTATCACTAATATCATGACTATAAATCCGAGTGAAAATGAAGATTTACAATGTGAAATTACTCTTTCGTCACTTTCGGAGTGCCTAGCCTGACTAGCCCCTTTTTTGTCCGTTGTCAACATGATGAAGTTTAGAATGGAACACCCCAGTAAACCAAATCCCAACGGCATAGCGAACGACAAATCAGGATTATTCAACGCATACTTCTGATAAAGAGCAATTGAAAAAACAAGCAAGCCGATGATACACATAGCAATAGAAACTAGAGTCCATTTCCTCACTGTCCATTCCCCTCTTCCTCAAAAATAAAAACTTGTTCAATATTTTTTTGAAATACCCGGGCAATATGATGAGCCAGCAAGATCGACGGATTGTATCGCCCTTTCTCCAACGAAATAATGGTCTGACGTGATACTTTAACTTTCTCAGCCAAATCCTGTTGCGTCATGTTAAGCTCACGACGGTAGATCTCAATTTTATTTTTCACCAGTATCATTACCTCACTCTAATTTGTAAAGCTTGCTTTACACAAAGCATACATCCTATTTCTAAAATTGTAAAGTAAACTTTACAATTAGACCAATATAATAAATCAGACTGCCGGAAAGCACCTCCACTTTATACCGAACACCTTCTTGTATACTCATGATATGGTACTTAACCAGACATAATAAATAACATAGACCAAAATAATGGCAATTTTCGACCATTGCTTGTATTTCTCAGGCATGCAAACCCGCCTTTTTATGCTATAATAAGTGCTGTTAAAAGGAGGAAGACACTGAATGGTTGATGTTAATAAGAAAAAGCCCGATGAACAGCCTGCCCGCAAGCGCAGCTTCGCCCGCAGACTGGGCAGTGTCGTCAAATGGATGGTTGTCCTGGGTTTTATGGGGGCACTATTTGTAGGCGGTGCTCTGATGGGATACGTCAGTTCCATTGTAAAAGACGAGCCCGTCCGCTCCAGGGCCCTGATTGAACAAAAAGTCAGCGAAAACTCCATCACAGGCTTTGCTTACTTTGCCGACGGTAGCCCGATCGGTCAATTACGTACGGAAGAAGACAGGCGTCCGGTCACCTTTGACCAGATACCACAGAAAGTTATTGATGCTGTCATATCGATTGAAGACAATCATTTTTACGAACATAAAGGTGTAGATATGAGCGGAACGCTCCGAGCCGTGAAGCAGAAGGTGCTGAAAGAGTCTGTGCAAACGGGCGGAAGTACGCTGACTCAGCAATTGGCACGGCGTGTGTTCTTGAATCTCGATCGTACCGAAGACCGCAAAGTCAAGGAGATACTGCTGTCCTTGCGACTTGAACGATTCCTGACCAAGAACGAGATCATGACTGCATATCTGAATAAAGTTCCTTTTGGTAACGGCTCCAGTGGATATAATGTGTATGGGATCAAGGCAGCTGCCAAAGGATTGTTCAACATTAATGATCTGGAGAAAATAAACACGGCTCAGGCAGCCTATCTTGCCGGATTGCCTCAGCTCCCCTCTTCTTACTCAGCCTTTAACGGAAAAGGCGACTTTGTAGAGGATAATTTTGAGCGTGCAATCAACCGCCAGCATCTGGTATTACGCCGTATGCTTGAACTTGGCAAAATCAATCAAACCGAGTATGACGAAGCTCTTGCATTTGATATTAAGAGTTCACTGGCACCGAAGACCGTCAAGGCTTACAACACTTATCCATATCTTATGATGGAAACCGAACGCCAGGCAGCACAAATTTTGATGAAACAAATGAATGCTGACACAGCAGCTGAAGGAACTTCCGAGGGTTCAGATTCTACCGAGGATGGGACACAAAAGGAAAGCAGTGCTCTGCTCGAAGAAGCTCAGCAGCAATTGCGTACAGGTGGGTATCGCATATACACAACGATTAACAAAAGTGTTTACAAAACCATGCGTACCATCGCCGAGAATGACAGTAATTTTGCTGCGGACGATCCCAAAAAAGGAAAAGAACAGACTGCAGCCATCATGATTGATCACAAAACCGGGGCTATTCTGGGCATGATTGAAGGCCGGAGCTTCCAGGATGAACAGATGAACTACGCAACCCAGATGGTGCGTCAGCCAGGTTCAACGATGAAGCCTATTGCCGCCTACCTACCTGCTCTGGAAGAAGGACTGGTTCAACCAGCGTCCATCATTGATGATTCACCGATCATTCTTAAGGATGGAGGCTCAAACGGCTTCCATATTCCGAAGAATGCGAACAATCGTTATCAGGGACTTGTAACCGCTCGTAGAGCGCTGAACTATTCCCTGAACGTTCCTGCGCTGAAACTCTTCAATGAAGACGTCGGGATCGAAAAAGCCTGGGCATTCTCCAAGAAGCTTGGCATAACGACCATTCAGCAGCAAGACTATCAGGCTCAGACGGGTGTTCTCGGGGGACTCCAATACGGTGTAACCGTAGAAGAACTCACGAATGCTTACGGAGCAATTGCGAACAATGGGGTATATAACGACTCCTACATGATTAGCAAAATTGTAGACTCCAAAGGAAATATCGTTTATAAGCATGAATCCGAACCTGTTCAAGCATTTTCCGAACAGACGGCGTACCTCATGACCGATATGTTAAGAACCGTAATAACCGAAGGTACTGCGGATAAGGTACGCGAAACGTATAAGTATACAAAAAGTGCACCTGTCGTAGGAAAAACCGGTTCAACGCAAAACTATGCGGATGTCTGGTTTGAAGGCTATACACCTGATGTCACGCTTGGTGTGTGGGTTGGATACAAACAGCCTGTGAACACCCTTGAAACCAAATCTCAGCGTAAACGTGCCCAGCAGCTCTGGTCTCAGATTATGAATGAAGTCGTTGCTACCGACAAGGAACTGTTTGTGACGGATTCATTCAAGAAACCATCGGGCATTGAAACACGTACGGTATCTGCTTATAGCGGCAAATTGCCAACATCACTGACTGACAAATTTGTAACCGATATTTTCAACAGCAAATTTATTCCCAAAGATAGTGATGATGGTGTCGCTAAAGCAAAATACATTACCTACAATGGTGTAAACTACATCCCTCGTGATGAAACACCTGGCGACATGCTGAAGGAGAAGACGGTTATTAAACGGAAGAAACCGATCTCCGATCTGATCAAGGAATTGCAAAATGCATTCTCACGGATGAGCCGTCACGAATCCCTTGCCTATTACCTGCCAGAAGATGCGGATGCAGACATGCCAACACAAGTCGACCCGAGATCGGACAATGGCAAGGCACCAGATGCACCAGGGAATGTGAGAATATCTGTTGCTAATGGCAAAGCTGTAATTACTTTTAACGCAACGCCTGAAAATGACGTTGTCGGATATCGGTTGTATCGCTCCGTAAATGGTGCCGGCTTCCAGAACCAGGGCCAAGTTGTCCTGACAGGTGAATCCAGATCATTTACAGCATACGCACAGGGCGGGAATTTCACTTTCTATGTCACTGCTGTCGATGTAGCCGGCAAAGAGTCAGCTCCTAGTGCTACGGTTAGCAGTGCAGGAGTGTCAGATCCACTCCCGGATGAGGAAGTAAAAGAACCGATCAATGTTCCTGGAACCATCGTTGAGCCGGAAGAAAATGAAAACACTGACGCTGCAACTACCGTTCCAGGTACCCCTGGACAGGTTAGCGTAGCAGCTCTCACCCAAGGATTGCGCATTCAATGGGCCTCCAATCCGGAGAGCGATGGTGTACAGAGCTATGCTGTCTATTACAGTGAAACGGGCTCTGCCCCTTACACCAAGATTGGCACAACTTCGGGTACCTCAATGGATTACGGTGTACCTGCCTCTGCTAGCGGATGGTTCAAAGTATCTGCCATCAACAGCGTAGGAGAATCCGAGCCCTCTGTTGCGGTCCCATATCAACCGTAAGGATGCCATAACGCACGTTTTTTTAAGCCCCCACCCTCATTATTAGAGGATGGGGGCTTTTTTTCATATAATAAAAAGCCTGATCTGCATCTTACGCAAATCAGGCTTGTTCTTTAAAATGCAAGCACCACGTTTTCAGTAATTAATCTTCATCGGTTATTAATCTTCAATAGTGGACAGGTCACCTGTCGGCAAATCGAGCTCCCAAGCCTTCAGCACACGTCGCATGATTTTACCGGAACGAGTCTTGGGCAGTTTATCCTTAAACTCGATCTCTCGCGGAGCTGCATGAGCAGACAAGCCCTCTTTTACAAATCGATAGATCTCTTCCTTCAACTCAGGAGTCGCCTCATAGCCCTCACGCAGCGCCACAAACGCCTTGATAATCTCCCCGCGCGTGACATCCGGCTTACCGATGACTCCGGCCTCTGCAACCGCAGGATGCTCTACGAGCTTGCTCTCCACTTCAAACGGACCAATACGTTCTCCGGAAGAATTGATTACATCATCGATCCGGCCCTGGAACCAGAAATACCCTTCTTCGTCCATATACGCTGAATCCCCGGATACATACCAGCCAGACAGCCTGAAATATTCATCATATTTGGCCGGGTTGTTCCAAATTTTCGCCATCATGGATGGCCAAGGTGTACGTATGGCGAGGTTCCCCATGCTATATGGAGGGAGTTCCTGTCCCCGGTCATCGATAATAGCTGCTTCAATACCTGGTAGTGGCCGCCCCATTGAACCAGGCTTAATCGGCATCTCTGGATAGTTACAAATCAGCTGTGCTCCGGTCTCTGTCATCCACCAGGTATCATGTATCCGCTGACCATAGGCTTTCCATCCCCAACGCACCACTTCCGGATTGAGCGGTTCTCCAACCGACATTACATGGCGCAAGCTGCTGAGATCATGTTGTGCAATAGTCTCGTCCCCTGCACCCATTAGCATACGGAACGCGGTCGGGGCACTGTACCAGACGCTGACTTTATTTTTCTCAATGGTGCTGTACCAATCCTGCGGGCTGAACCGGCCCCCACGAATGACATTGGTCACTCCATTCAGCCATGGAGCAAAGATCCCGTATGATGTACCTGTTACCCATCCTGGGTCAGCCGTACACCAGTACACGTCATTCTCACGTAAATCAAGAACGACCTTGCCGGTATAGTAATGCTGAATCATGGCATTTTGGACGTGATAGACACCCTTAGGCTTACCTGTTGAGCCCGATGTATAGTGAATAAGTAAACCGTCCTCACGATTCAGCCATTCCACTTCCATATCATCCGAGGCTGCAGACATCTCTGCATCAAAGTCGATTAGACCCTCTTCGGTCTGGGTACCTCCACCCACAACAAAAATATGCTTCAGTTCCGGCAGTTCCGCACGTTTAATGCGTCCCAATAGTTCTGGCGTCGTGACGAGGGCTACGGCCCCACTGTCTTCCAGCCGGTCTTTAACTGCCGTCTCCATAAACGCCTCAAACAGGGGTCCGGCTATGGCTCCTGCTTTTAACACACCCAGCAGGCTGAAATACAACTCAGGACTTCTCGGCATAAAAATAAACACCCGGTCTCCCCGGACAATGCCATATTTGCGCAGAACATTCCCAAAACGGTTCGATTGCTCGCTCAAATCAGCAAAAGTATACGCTTCTTCACGCGAAGCATCACTGTATAACAGCGCCGTTCTCCCGCCTCTTCCTTCCAGTACATGACGATCAATCGCTTCATGCGCCATGTTGACTTTTCCGCTGGCGTGCCACGTAAAGTGCCTCTCCACCGATTCCCAATCAAACCGGCTTCGGGCCTCTGTGTAATCGCCCAGGTTAGATTCAGACACAACCGTTTGCAGCATCTCACCATGTGCTTGACTCATGCTTGCCAGCCTCCTTCAACTCGACATTTCGATTTCCCATAATGGGTTACTTCTCATTGCCTTTGTGTTGACTGAACTTCCAGTTAGCGCTTACATTAATAGAGAGAAATTCTCATCATGTACCTGTCTGGCCAAACCAATGAACTCAAATCTGCTTGAATTGTGAACGTTTTTTGTCTACGCAATTATAGCAAATCTACACAATCATCGTCTATGGGTTTTCAATTTTTTGATTTTTTGCTATAAGTAGGGGGAGAGAGGAGCATGAACCATGGAGCATATCAAGGCGTATCATATGCGTTCCATCTTCAAGTCCGGCCACCGAGTCACGGTAGAAGGCCCTGTGCCTCCCGAGGCAATCACCAAACTTGCGTTCCATCCCGATCTGGATGCCTTTCGTCGTCCTTCTGAGCAGCAGGAAGCGCTGGCCGAGATTGCAGCATTGCCTGAAGGAAGAATCATCATTGCACGTGAAAATGAGACGATTATCGGATATGTTACATTTCACTATGCGGATGATTGTGAACGCTGGTCTGAAGGTAACATGATGGATCTCATTGAGCTTGGAGCTATCGAAGTGGCTGACGAATACCGTTCACTCGGGGTCGGACGCGAGATGCTGCTCACCGCATTTGAAAATGGACAGATGGAAAGATATATTGTTTTCACCACGGAATATTACTGGCATTGGGATCTGAAGGGCAGCGGCCTTTCCGTCTGGGATTATCGCAAAATGATGGAGCGACTGATGCAGACTGTGGACATGACGTGGTACGCCACGGACGATCCCGAGATTTGCTCTCATCCGGCCAACTGTCTCATGGTGCGCATCGGCAGTGAAGTACCGATGTCCTCCGAGGAACAATTCGACCGTGTACGGTTTCGTCATCGCTTCATGTATTAATACATTTATTGAGATATACATGTAAAAAAACCGCCTCTCTAGGCAGCTCCAGATGACAAAATGGAACTGCCCACGAAAGGCGGTTTTAGTTTATAGACTCATACTTGTATGGCAGCTTCTGAAAGAGATTCCAAATTACATATTTTCAAGCATATGTTCAACAATGCGGTGAGAACGTTGTGAAGATTGCACGGTAAATTCAGCAAAATTCACATGAGCCGACCCGTCCGCTTTATCAGACATGCCGCGCAGCACAACAAAAGGAACGCGATTCATGAAGCTAACCTGAGCGACGGCAGCTCCCTCCATCTCCGCACATGCTCCATCCATTTCGGTATACAGCATGTTCACGGTCTCCTTGCTCGCAATAAACTGATCTCCGGACAATACCTTACCAATCAGATACTTGGCTCCCTGTGCCTTACACGCTTCCTCTGCTAATGCAATCAAAGCAGGTTCCGCGGGGAATGCGGAGGTTTCCTGATACGGGATCACTCCCCGTTCGAAACCGAGAGGAGTTACGTCCATGTCATGCTGAATGCATACGGAGGAGATTACGATATCTCCAATGTTCAGTTCCGGGTTCACTGCGCCCGCAACACCCGTAAATATAATCCGGTCTACTTGGAAACGATCGATCAAAATTTGCGTGGTCACCGCCGCGTTCACTTTGCCGACACCCGATTTACACACCACGATCTGTTTGCCCAGCCATTCACCCGCCACATACGTAATGCCGGTTTGCTTCACCGTCTCCAGCTGTTTCATGCCAGCCAGCAGAAGTTCTACTTCTTCATCCATAGCTCCAATGATCCCAATCGTTTCCTTCAATCTCGCTACCCCCTTTTGCTTCCGGACCTGTCCGGTTTGCACTGATTCATCCTCATGAAGCACAAAAGCTCCGTCTCCGGAGCTTCCGTATATCCATTATGTAGAGAGAATTCCTTCTCCCTTTTCGAATTGCTTTTGCTTAGCCAGCGTGGCTTACTGACAGACGAAGAATCGTTTCATGCGGCAAAATAACCCGTGGGTTCTCCACATTTTCCTTCTTCATCAACTTGGTGAGCAAACGCATGGCTACTGCGCCAAGGTCATACATCGGCTGTGCCACCGTTGTCAATTGAGGACGAACCATGGAAGCCATACGAATGTTATCCACACTAATGATAGAGAAGTCATCTGGTACCTTCAAACCTTCATCCTGAATGGAGTGAATGGCACCAATGGCCATTTCGTCTGTTGCAGCAAAGATAGCGGATGGTCTCTTCTTCAGTCCGAGGAAATATTTCATTGCTTCCACACCGGACTCGTAACGATAGTTACCGATCCGTACCAGATCCTCCTGATATTCCATTCCCGCCGCTTCAAGTGCTTTTTTGTACCCTTGGAAACGGGCATACCCGTTCGCAGGATCTTGCAGCGTACCACTGATCATCGCAATTTCCTTATGCCCATGACGAATCAATGTGTTCACCGCATCAAAAGCTGCAGCTTCGTGGTCGATATCCACGGAAGGATATGTTCCCTTCTCGTCACTCGTTGCACAGAGCACGATTGGTACTGCCGCAGACTGAAACGCCTGAATATGTTCATCCGTTACTGTTCCACCCATGAAGAGCAGGCCATCTACCTGTTTCTCCAGCAGAGTGTTGATGACACGGATTTCTTTTTCCTTTTTCTTGTCAGCATTACACAAAATAATGTTGTAGTGATACATATTCGCAATATCCTCGATCCCGCGGGCAATCTCTGCGAAAGTCGAGTTTGAAATGTCCGGAATAACGACCCCGACCGTGGTTGTCTTCTTGCTGGCCAAACCTCTGGCTACCGCATTCGGACGATATCCCAACCGCTCGATGGCTTCATATACTTTTTTGCGCGTTTGTGGCTTAACATTCGGGTTGTTATTTACCACCCGCGATACCGTTGCCATGGACACACCAGCTTCACGTGCCACATCATAAATGGTTACCGTCACAGTACTTCTCTCCATTACCAGTAAATTTTCATACCATTTTCATTAAGATTTATATTACGACAAATTTTTGCATTAATCAATTAAAATAGGCTTTAGGACTCACTTAGAGCATTCGTGAGTGTGGACGAAGTAATATCCGAATGGGAAGTATGCCATACATGGATTCCTTTTTTGACCAGAATCGCCTGCGGAGATTCGTGCTTAACTCCCAGCTTGTCGGCTGCTTCATTAGACACAGGCCGATCTTCCACGACGTAAATGATGCCATAGTTTACATTTTCATTAGGATTATTTTGCAAATAATTGTTCATCTCCTGATAAGCATTCGCGCTGATCGGGCAGCGTGTGCTGTGCTTAAACAGAAGCAAGGGTTGGTCTTCAGAAGCCTCCACTGCGGAGTTTAGCTGTTCAATACTTGTCATTTTAGTCATGTCAGCCATTTGATATACATCCCCCTTTTTCAGGAATACCGCTATGTTGAGCGTTTTCACTCTAGGATATCTTAACAAAAAGCGCATGAAAAAGCCAATTTTCATGAAAACAAGCATTTAGCACGTCAAAATTAGACAGCATTCGAGAAATGTGCCTGCCATACAAAACCGGACAATTGGCTCAACCTGCGCTCCGTAGTTTCCATCCATTCTTCATCGCCCGACTTCTGAGCATATCCCATAATATCGAGCAGCAGGTTAATGCGTTCGTTCACGGCTTGCTGCATGTGATGTTCCATCTCGCGATCACTTGCATCTGGCCAGGCCAGCAGTTGTTCGTGAAATAGATCGGCAAGTTCATTTTGCTTGCCAAAGGATACATCCTGTTTCACGGGTTGTTCACCCAGCTTGCTGATACATTCTTTCAAATCCGGCTTGACCGGCTGTAATACTTCGTATGAAACACAATCCGTGCATGCAAAAACAGGCACATTCCGAATCTCCACTTTCTTCGCATAAACTACCGTTCTCAATTCCAATTCCATTACATGTCCGCATTTGCACGTTTTGCGCACATTCATCACCTCATTCGTTCTATACTCGTATACGTTACCATTCGACCTTTTTCCGCTTAAATCCTGCCGCAAACCGTAGGTTGTACAAATTACCACTGCCCCCAAATGCAGGTTGTCGAAAATAAGCTTTCATATAGATGTAACCGTTATCTAAACAGGGAAAATGCACAATCATGAAGTGTCATACAGAATCTGTTACAATATAAGTTGCGACATCCTAACCACGGCAAAAGGAGAGATGGTTGTGAGACTAACAGGAAAAAAAGTCATCGCACTGGTCGATGAAGAATTTGAGGATCTGGAGTTGTGGTACCCCGTACATCGTGTGCGTGAAGAAGGTGCCGAGGTACATTTGGCCGGAGAGAAAAAAGGTAAAGTCTACATCGGAAAATACGGTGTTCCCGCTGAAGCGGAATACAGCTTCGATGAACTGGACAGTTCACAATATGATGGCATTCTCGTGCCGGGCGGCTGGGCGCCTGACAAGCTCCGCCGTTATCCGAAAGTCCTTGAACTGGTGAAAGACATGCATGCAGATCGCAAGCCGATTGGGCAGATCTGTCACGCTGGCTGGGTGCTGATCTCTGCCAAAATTCTGGATGGGGTTACCGTAACTTCCACACCAGGCATTCGGGACGACATGGAAAATGCCGGAGCAATCTGGAAGGATGAAGCCGTTGTTGTCGATGGACATATCATTTCGGCTCGTCGTCCGCCTGATCTTCCTCCCTATGGCAAAGCATTCTGTGATGCACTTGCTAAAAAGTAAATCAGGAATACAAAAAAGCCCTTCGCTCATGGCGAGGGCTCTTTTTGTATCATATTAACTCAAATGGTATAAAAATGAATATATTAATTTAAAGGTATTTTACATGCACAATGGATTCAAGAAGCATTGGACCCGCTTTGTTCATCAGGATTTCCTGTTGAATCATTATATTTCTGCAAACGCTGCTCAATGTCTGCACTGGTTCTCAGGGCAAAGCAGTCACGCGCCGCTTCTTTGGCGTCCACGGCTGTTGTGTTCAACACCCTGTGCTTCACCCGCAGCAAAGATTGCGGTGACATGCTAAGATTACGAATGCCCAGCTCCAGCCAAAGCGGAATGGAACGTTCGTCACCTGCCATCTCCCCGCACACACTAACCTCAATTCCAGCGGTGCGAGCAGCATCGACCGTTGCACGCAGCATTCGCAGAACTGCCGGATGATATGGATGGTACATGTGAGCAATCTGTTCATTCATACGGTCTACAGCCAGCACGTACTGTACCAGATCGTTTGTCCCGATGCTGAAGAAATCCGCTTCCTCGGCCAGCAGGTCAGCAATCATAACTGCCGCAGGCACTTCGATCATGATTCCGACTTTAATATGAGGATCATAAGCAATTTGACGCTCATCCAGATCGGCCATCGCTTCACGCAGAACCTCATTGGCCTGTCTAAGTTCTTCCACAGAGGAGATCATGGGATACATAATTTTGACGTTCCCTGCCGCACTGGCCCGCAGAATTGCTGTGAGCTGTGTCTTAAACAGATCCTTGCGATCCAGGCTGATCCGGATGGCCCGATAACCCAAAAATGGATTATCCTCTTCAGGCAGTTCGAAATAATCGAGCTGTTTGTCTCCACCAATATCCAGTGTACGAATGACCACGGATTGACCTGCCGTCTTCTCCGCTACCAAACGATACACTTCATACTGTTCCTGCTCGCCTGGGAAGGTAGCACGGTCCATGTACAGAAATTCCGTGCGGAACAGGCCTACACCTTTTGCCCCGTGCTTAAGAGCCAGATCCAGCTCCTTCACGGAGCTGATGTTCGATGCCAGATGCAGCACTGCACCGTCCTTCGTGATCGCATCCACTGTAGCGAGTACCTGGAGCTGTTCCTTTTTCTTCAGCTGTTTGCTGCGAATCATGGTGTACCGTTCAATTGTCTTGCGATCCGGTTCCGTAAATACCAAGCCGTTATCACCATCCACCACTAACATATCCCCAGTGTCCACTGGCATGCCAACACTCGCTTCCAAACCGGAAACGAGGGGGATGCCAAGCGCACGGGCCATAATTGCCGAATGCGATGTCTTGCCACCGATCAGGGTCACAATGCCCAGTACGTGACTGGGATTCAGATGGGCCAGCTGCGATGGAGACAATTCCTTGGCTACAAGTATATAAGGTTGAGTATCCGAAGGGAGCGTAATCTCCGGGGCTCCCAGCAGATGCTTCAACAAGCGGTTGCCGACATCCTTGATGTCGATCGCCCGTTCCTTCATATATTCATCATCCAGCAAATCGAACATGGTAACAAAGTGGTCAATGGCTTCTTTTACCGCCACTTCCGCCGCTTTGTACTGCCGTTCAATAATGCCGCGAATCTCGTTCATGAATACCGGATCTTCCAGAATGGCCAGATGTGCATCAAAGATGCTGGACTCCTCCGGACCAACGACTTCCTTGAACTCATTCTTGATAAATTCGATCTCATCCTTCGATGTCCGTATTCCCTCGTACAGCCGTTCGAACTCCTGGGCGAGATCCACCGAGTCCATCTTCTGGTCCGGCAGATCCCATTCCCAACTGGGCAGGACAAATGCTTTGCCGATGGCTACGCCTGCAGCTCCATTGATGCCTTGTATCTTCATTCTACCCCTCCAACGTTCCTGTCATAGAGCACCACGGACATGACGGATGCCTGACCTTTCTTGACTTGCTTAAATGGAGCAAAACTCCATGATTTAACACGATCCGGATTCGTGATCACCATCGGTGTAGTCAGCGACGCTGCTTCCGCCCGCAGTACAGCCAGATCAAACTTGATCAACAACTGCCCGGGCTCGACGGTATCTCCTTCCTGAACGAAGGCTTCAAAATGCCCCTTCAGCTGCGAGGTATCGATACCGATATGAAGCAGGACCTCAAGTCCTTCCCGAGTGGATATGCCCAAAGCGTGCATCGTCGGATACAGGTGCATAATCGTTCCGTAGACTGGTGATACCAGCTCTCCCTTTTCCGGAACAAAAGCCACCCCATCCCCAACCAGCTTCGCGGCAAAGATCTGGTCAGGCACCTCTTCGATCGGCAGCATTTTGCCTTGGACCGGTGCACAGAACAGGACTTGCGGCAAATCCCGCTCAAGGAGCTTGGCGATCTCTTCGCGAATCAACTCGGAATACGTGCCAAACACGACCTGGACGTTACCACCACCGAGCTTGATCAGCCCCGCAGACCCCATACTCTTCATGGCTCCCGTATCGATGAGACGGTCGTTGTGCACCGTCAGCCGAAGCCGTGTAATACATGCCTCTACCTGAACGATGTTTTCCTTACCGCCCAATGCTTCCAGGATCAATGGTGCCTGGTAAGGAATATTCCCTACCCAATCCTCCAGCATGGAGCCTTCTTCCCGTCCTGGCGTTGGAATCTTAAACGTACGAATGGCCCAGCGGAACAGGAAGTAATAAACCAGCCCATATAGTATGCCAATCGGTATGAGTTTCCAAGCATTCTCTGATAGATGGAAGTTGAGTATGTAATCGATAATGCCGGCGGAATAAGAGAAGCCGTGCCTGATATCTAGCCAATAACCAATCCACATCGCAAGTCCGGACATGACGGCATGTACGATAAACAGATAAGGTGCTGCAAACAAAAAGGCAAATTCAATCTGCTCGGATACACCTGTCAAAAAACAAACCAGCGCAGAAGTGAGAAATGTCTTTTTGATCTTCGGTTTCAGATCTTCCCTTGCCTCCTGAATAATCGCAAAGGCAATGGCAGGTATGGCAAACATCATGATGGGAAACAAGCCTGCCATAAAGTAACCGGCGGTTGGATCGCCTGCAAAAAAGCGTGGCAGATCCCCCTGCACAATGTTACCGTCTGGCGTTTCATACGTCCCCAGCTGAAACCAGAACACATTGTTAAGCAAGTGATGCAGTCCAAATGCCACCAATACTCTATATAGCACTCCGTAAATGAACAAACCAAAACCGCCGAGACTGTATTCCCAAGCGGCGATCGCATTCAGTCCATGCTGTAATATGGGGGCGAGCCACAGCATGAAACAGGAAAACAGCGCCGAGCACAGCCCAACGATCAGCAAAACAAACCTGGACCCGCCAAAAAACTGCAATATCTCAGGCAGCTTGATGCTTTTGAACCGATTATGTGTCACCCCGGCGAGAGCGCCGAGAATAATTCCAACTAAAGAAGCTGGCTGTATGGTTCCATCCCCGAAATGGCGAGTCACCTGATCATATATAACGATACCGGCCAAAGCGGCAAGTCCCGCTTGTCCGGCCTGGTTGGAGAGTCCCAATGCTACACCGACAGCAAACAAATACGGCAAAAAATAAAAAATACCGTGTCCGGCCACGGTAGACACTTCACCAACAACTTTCAATCCCCAGGCGTCCCAGGGTAAACTGCCAACACTCAGCAAAATTGCGGCTGCGGGCAGGACCATTGTAGGCAGCATTACCGCTCGTCCGAGCTGCTGCAAGGATCCGAGCCAATTCATGGCGACCTCTCCTTTCTATCCTAGATGGTAAGCTTTACGAAACGTTTTGTCAAAGCAAAACGGTAAGCTGCTGGAAATTTGCCGTAAACTCTTATGACTTGCGACCAAATGACTACCACAGCTACGATCTGAAGGCAAGAAAGCAGGTCAAAGCGAAGGAGCATCCGCAGCTTTAAACACAGAAAAATCCCGTTAACTTGAAGTTAACGGGATCCAGTCTATTCCATATTCGCTTAACCGCGTCCGGCACCGCGCAGAACGATGGAGTCCTCTACCTTGATACAGCGATTCGTTACGGCTGTCATTCCGTTCTCAGCCGCAATCTGTACAGCCTCATCATTGTGAATGCCAAGCTGGAGCCACAAGACGTTTGCTTTGATGGCTGCGGCTTCACGAGCTACTTCCGGTGTATATTCGCTGCGACGGAACACGTTCACAATATCCACGGGCTCGGGAATATCCGCGAGGGTTGCATATACTTTCTCACCAAGGATCTCTCCCTGTGCTTGTGGATTAACCGGAATGATCCGATATCCTCTGCTCTGCATGGCTTCTGCAACCATGTAGGATGTCCGATCCGATTTGTCCGATAAGCCGACGACTGCGATGTTGCCTGCCTTGCGTAAAAGTTGCCCAATTTCTTCGCGAGTTGGGTTGTTAAATTCCATGTTCAAGCACCATCCTTTTCTGCTTAAAGTGCGTGTTCAAAAAGACCAGTTTTCAGTACCGAGAAGATGGGATGAAGCTAGAAATCGAGTAGCGGAGCGTAGGGAAAACTACGTGAGCAACGGACATTTCGGCTGAATTCCATATTCGATGCTGATGATGCCGCTAGGCATCCTTCGTAATCAAAAGCGGACTTTTTGAACAACCTCTTAAACGTGTTATTTTACTCTTTTACCCATTGAACCGAGGCGCCAAGCGCCTGCAAATGATCGAAATATTGTGGATAGGACTTGGCTACGTGGTGTGCATCCCGAATACGAAGCGGCTCCTTGGAACGAAGGCCAACCACGGTCAATGCCATGATAACGCGATGATCGAAGTGAGCATTAATCTCTACGCCGCCTTCGACGCCCTCCGGACGTCCGTGAACGATAATCTCGGCCTGACGCTCTTCCACGTTAGCCCCAGCCTTGCGCAGCTCGTTCAGGTAATCCGTAATTCGGTCACATTCCTTGTAGCGCAGATTCTCTACATTATAAAACCGTGAGGTCCCTTCCGCAAATACAGCAGCAGCTACCATCGCCAAAACAGCGTCGGTCGCTGCATCTCCGTCAAATTCTACGGCTTTCAATTTTCCGTTACCTTGTACATGTACCACATCATTCTCATGTGTCAGCGGCACTTCCATCATGCGCAGAACGTCGACAATCGCACGCTCTCCCTGTTTGCTCTGTTCCATCAGGCGCAGAATTTTCACATCCGATTGAGTAACCGCCGCTGCAGCCAGAACTGCAGCCGAACCAGGATAGTCTCCTTGAACGGTATACGTCTGCGGTTGATACGCCTGACCACCAGGTACTCGGAAAGACATGTAATCGTCGCTCGCATGAATAATGATTCCTGCCTGTTCAAGCACTTCAAGTGTTTGACCGATTACCACTTTGGACTTAAGGTCATTCAACACTTCAATGGTGCTGTCTTCTGCAAGAAGCGGAGTAACAAAAAGCAATGCGCTCAGATATTGGGAACTCACTGATCCGGACACACGGATATGTCCGCCCTTGGCATTACCGCCTTTGATTGTGATCGGCAGTCGTCCTTGTTCATGCTGCACTTCTACACCGAGCTGGCCAAGAGCATCAATCAGGTCGTCATGCGGACGTTTACCGAGTGAGTCCGGGTAGGTATTCACAAAGGTAACTTCAGGACAGAGTGCGGTTACGCCCATCAGGAAGCGAAGCACTGCACCTGCGTTGCCCACATTTAACTCGCGCACATCACGAGGATGGCTGCCAAAGCCTTGAATGACGATTTTGCTGTCATCTTCTTCTAGTACGGCTCCAAGATCACGGATACATCTACGCATCGCATCACTGTCTTCGCTGTGGGCCGGATAATGAATTGTGCTTGTACCTTCTGCCAGTGCTGCTGCGAGCAGATAGCGGGTAGTGTAGTTTTTGGAAGAAAGGGCTCCAATTTCCCCATTCAGGGTAGGGGTTGGTTTAACAATTACGTCCATAGATGAAATTCTCCTTCATTGAGCAGATTAATCTGCTATATATATTTGTTACAAATAAAACGAAGTCCTCTTGCCAAATTGACATTCCCCACATAGCTTGGGTATCATAATAGGCGTTAAGTCCATACAGAAAAGAGGACCTGAATGATGACTCAAATAGCTGAAATAGAAACATCCGAGCTGCGTCGCCGCCTGCAGGCAGGAGAGAAGCTTCAGATGATAGACGTTCGTGAGGACGAGGAAGTCGCGCAAGGCATGATTGAAGGAGCCAAGCACATCCCGCTGGGACAAATTCCGGACAGATTGTCCGAAATCGAAAAGTCCGGCGAGATCATTCTGATCTGCCGCAGCGGCTACCGCAGCGAGCGTGCCGCCGAGTACTTGCAGCAGCTTGGTTATGCAGGCTGCACCAACATGGTTGGCGGCATGCTGCAATGGCAGCAGGAAGACTAAATGATCTGGAGCAGGAACCCAACACAGCGTTATCAAGAATTGCAACAAGGCAGTTCACCCTGTAGCTTTTGGATTCCGCTCCGTTACATTCAGTTTTAAACGGGCCATCCTGGCCCGTTTTGTTATTTTCCCACCAAATCATTGCCCCTTATCATCTGCTTCACAGTTGTAACTCCCCCACTACTTGAGGTCATAATAGACATCAAAATGCAGCGAACACAAGCTTAGACGCGGTAATGCGCTAAAATAAGACGAGACACTTCAGCTGCGGATAACTCGGTTGTATCCACTGTGTAATGTGCAAATTTATATGCGTCCTTCCGTTCCTTCATAATGGTATGAATGCGCTCCTCTGCGTTGCCTGCCAGAAGGGGACGTTTATCATCGCCGCTTACGCGCTGTACAATTGCTGCGGGATCAGCAGTCAGCGCAACAATCCAACCGTTCTTCGACATTACATCACAATTGTCAGAACGCAGTACCACACCGCCTCCGGTTGCGATCACCTGCGACTTCTTTTCCAGGACCGAACATAACATGCGGCTCTCGGCATCACGGAAATACGACTCACCTTTGCTTGTGAACAATTCCGGGATCGTACAGCCTTCCTCTTTCTCCACCGCGGTGTCCACATCGATCAGCTTGTAACCCAGCTCACGGGCGAGCAGGTCAGCTACCGTTGATTTGCCGGTTCCCATCATGCCTATGAGAATAATATTGTTAGACTTGCTCAAGGGTGTACACTCCTTTATCTCAAGCATTTCATGAGCGCTTTTGTCCTATCATAACACAGCCCTGCTAACGGGGGAAGGCCACACATTCGGTCTGTTGGAAAACAGACTTATATAAAAAAATGACCCGAAGCATCCGGCATACCGGAACTCCAGGCCATTCTTCAAGAAAGGGTGTCCCAAACGAACAGGGAGAGCACCCCAACCTCATATTAAAGCTGTAGAAGCTTCGAATGAACAAATATATATTATTCCATCCAGTTGTGGTGGAAGCTTCCCTCTTTATCCACACGTTTGAAGGTGTGGGCTCCGAAGTAGTCACGCTGTGCTTGCAGCAGGTTTGCAGGCAAACGCTCTGTACGGTAGCTGTCGTAGTAGGAAAGCGCGCTGGAGAAGCCAGGTACCGGAATACCTTGTTTTACAGCAGCTGCTACAACTTCACGCCACGCATCCTGG